>JBAVTY010000363.1:0-2738 GCA_049696495.1 Candidatus Nitrosopolaris sp. | reverse complement strand
ACGATCCATACTCGCTATTTGTATTTGATATGAATGCAGCCCAGACTAGAGAAAAGTATATCACAAGATGAATTTGCTTACTTCGAAGTTACCTCCAAGCAGTAACAAAATGAATTTGCTTACTTCGCCATAATCTGGGAAGCTGAAAATAGGGAAAGCAGATCATTTACGTATTTTCAACTGCATCGATCTGTTAACAAGTTTGCCAGTGCCCTTTCGGAGGCGTATTTAGATCTTTGCATTTCTTATCAGGTCTAACCACTTGTTTCGATTTGTATGCATGCTACCAAAACGGGCGTTTGATTTTCCAACGTCGTTTGACAAAACTATAGTCATTCATCAAAAAATAGGAGAGGTTTTCCAGTATCCGCCATCCTGTCCTTGGCCTTGAGTCACGTCAACCGTATTACCGGATCCATAGATCTGTATATCCGATGTCTGACCTTGCTCCCATGTCGGATATGGATGGTACCACCAATGATGATACCACCAGCACGGGTCCTGGATGGCAGTATCCAGGATAGCCGCCATAGGCCGGCGCATATGGATAGCCCGGATTTCCAAATATTCCTGACAGTATGTTTCCTAGCCAAGGAAGACCAGGTAAACCACCGAGATTGTCTCCGAGATATCCGCCTTGCGGACCTGGTAGTAGTAGGTCAGGTCCCGGTCCTATTCCCTGTCCATAAGAATCCGGAACCCAATACGCGAATGCTGAACCGGGAATAAGGACAAGGGATGCTAGACCTATTGCTGCTATTACTTCTCTCATCTCTTGCACCTCATGCTAGATTTTTCATCTAACTATGATAGTAACATGCATTTACAGGACTGTAGCCGTTTTCCATAGCCTCTTCTAAGATGCTGTGTGTCCATATGCGACTTGGTAGACAAAAATTCCTACCAATGTTGCTATTCCTGCTGGAGTTATCAGTCGTTCAATCCATTTTTTCATATTCTATTCCCAGCCTCCTAACCCTTCTTGAACCCCATCATTAGTCCTGGCACAAATCCAAGTATAGCTGCTACTGGTAGGCCTGATGTCGCAAGAGTAGATGGATGCGATGCGAATTGTGTTGCCGTATTGTTAAGTGCGTTGACAACCTGTTCTGACACATTAGTTAATGTCCTTCTTGAGGCACCCTCCATCGCAACCCATTTTACATCTATCCATCCTCTATATGATAGATATGAAAGGCCAACCACAGTAATTTCATTCCACGTCAGTCATTTAGATTGAAGCTCATCTGGTAATGATGTAGGTGGATTACATACACTAGTGTATTGCATCCCACCGAACCCGCGTCAATATTGTCCCTTTATTACCACCCACCGCTTAGATAGTATACAGATTGGCGTTACTAATACAACAGCCCGGAAAGACTAATGGACCATTAGATTCGTTCATGTATGCACTAAAATCTTCGGAATCAAGAAGGCAATATCCGCGTAGGTTAAAGTTATTCTTCGATTTCATAGGGCTAATTGCTGCCCTAAGCAAGCAACAGAATTTCTCAAGTGATCAAAACTAGACATTAATACGGAACAGGATAACTTGATCAGCGTCTGACCCACAAAGAAAGGCAATATACTGAAAAATAAAGGGGTGACAGAAGAGGACAGAATCATACTGGTAAGATTGCTAAATTATAACGCTAACAAGATTACGGATCATTTTTGCAGACGTTAGCAAATATGGATGCCGGGAGGAGAAGAGCAAAGATCGAACGAATTGAGAAGGCGAAGACTACACCGCCTGTAAATGTCACAATATTCCAGACAGGGATTACACAGCAATAGTGCTGGTGTTGTTTATGGATGAAAATACGATAGCGAAACTGAATATTAAATCTACTATCTGTGAAGCTAGTGGCTGTTCCGCCTACGCAACAATCGAAGTAAACATCCCTGTAGGTGATTTAGGTACAATAAATTTATTCCTTTGTGAGAATTGTAAGTCGAAGTTCTCCGTAGAAATTGGGATGGATACTGGAGGGTTAGGCTAGCCAATGTCTTCAGAAAAAGGAGATACGCGAGAGATGCAAATAAAAACAAGAATGAACGAGAAGAGAAAATATCTGACGGTGTTTCAAATCAGGACGATGGTAAAAATAATGATCTTCCTGGGTACCTTGACTTTGCCATTTCTGATAAACAAAAGCCGCTAGGTATTATATGCGTCGCAAGAGTGGGCTCAAGGGGTAAGGACTGTGTTAGAGAGGGGCAAGAAGCGCCATGAATTCCAGACAGATCATGGCTTTCGTAAGTGGTATAAAACGCAGTGCGAAATGGCTGGAATGAAGTCAATAAACATAGAGAAACTAATGAGTCATTCACTTGGCATGTCTACCGCGCTACCTCAGATGAAATTTTGGAGGATCATTTGAAGGCAGTGCCCTTCCTCACAATAAGTAGTGAGATCAGACTTCAAGACAAATGGAGCGAGTTGTAGAACAGTCAAGGAACGACAATGCTAAAATTAACTACAGGAAACGGTAATGTTGATCTCATTCTAGCTCTGAGTCATTTGCTTTGTTCAGATTTGATTGTTTAGGCCTTACCATATTTAGATGAAGTATAGAGTATGTATACAAACATATTAAGCCTTGGACTCCTTGGATGTTTAATAAGAATGCCCCTTCCAACTGTGAAAGGAGTCGGTACGTTTTATAGGGAATATGGAGACACTAAAAAGGAGCATGTGTTATTTATACATGGACTTGGAGCTTCATCTATTG
>JBAVTY010000362.1:0-7272 GCA_049696495.1 Candidatus Nitrosopolaris sp. | reverse complement strand
GGGATGACCTTATGGAATGGTGGTTAAGTGATTCTAGACGATGATGATTTTATGCTCAGGAGTAATTCAATGATGCATATAACAGTTCTGATCGTTTGAATATACAACTGAAGGATCGAAAGAGTTTCAAATATCTATCAAGTCCACATAAAACAGAAGAGAATATACGATATGGATTTATGTTTGACATGCTAGACTACAGAATTGCGTACCGGTTAGCTTAAAAAAGATGACATTTCTTTGCATACCCAAATATTTTTCACTTTTCATATAATATCTGGCGTACCCATCCCTGCCTTTTTCGTACCTTGACCGATGATATTTGATATGGTTATTACGATGAATAATACTTGAAACAGACTTGTAGAAATATTTTGAGCAAAAGATTCATTAACTACATTTTAGTTGAGAATTGCGAATGTCAAGAAGGTCATAGCATGGCTATATTCGGCTGCTCGAACAAATGTTTAACAGATCTAGATGATGAGGATGTTGAAACATCGCTTGACCTAATTAGTTTATTATGATTTTGAATCAATAGTGGCGATTTGGGTGCACCTATAATTATGCGCTTTAGCTTGATATTTCAATCATTGATCTCTAAAATTATTTATAAGATAGGACTTTTGGCTGTAATTATCATTGCCTTTATTATTTGCAGTTTTATGATACTTGCATATTTCCAATCGCAGCAAACGCTGTTAGGAAATTCAATCAACATTGCAGGTAAAACCAGATTTCTAACATGCATTTCTATATTGACCGTCTGTGTTATTATAACCACTGTTATTATCGTTATTGTTGCTAATTGCGAAAGCGCTTTGAGGTTTTAGATTATTAACCATAGTTACGAAAAACTGATAATAGCCTATTCCCATCAGGCCGATCATAAACATTTGTGATAATACTGTGTATCCGAATAGTCGTAGAAAATTCTGTGGCAAAATTATGCTATCTACGATAAAAGTTGACATCAATGCCTGTATCCACGACTTTTTATGGTACATCGATAAATATAGATCGAATACCATCGTATATTTGAATCATGTTTGAAATACTTCCTCGCATCTTTTTGACCTAATAAGGAGTGTTTAAAAATTTGAAATGTAGGTCCAGATTGAAGGTATATTCTATATCTCGGGTAGATTGTAGCTTAGTTCAGAAATAACGTCATTCAAGGACTATTTCCAATACTATAATAAATACTAGATTCCTATTATTGGTTCACAATCAATATATTCGGAGTTTTTCAATCCATATTTACTCAAATTATACTACAGGCTATATCTCGGGAAAATACAAATTACCATACACAAGGAAACCATATTGTCAACGATGTCTGGAAGTACAACAACTAATAATCCATCGACATAAATTTCGGGGGCTATAGCAAGAAAAGTTGCTGCTTGCAACATTCGTGGATTTGGTTCAATATACAAAATTGGTCGTCTAAGTATATGAGGAGCTGCATCTTCTATTCGAAGATCTATTAGATCGTTCATACAAACCCACCAAAACATCATCTCTAGGACTGCCTACTCAAGTTTTTGGGCTAACGCAGAATAGCTGGCAAGAGTATCTGACAGTATGCTAACAAAATCTTCTTCCCTAAATCGCAGATTGAAAATATCACTGATTTTGCTCCTTACATCTTTTTCTAATTCTGGTAAATCCTTTGAGAATTCTTCAAGAGTTGTCTTCAGATAAACTGAATATGCTTCCGAGACGTCTTGAATATCTTCTTTGAATCGTGATGAGTTTGTCAATGCACTATAAAAAATATCTCGTAGTTCAATGAGATTATTACTTATGTTAAAAGGATATGTGGTCGTTGAGGCATCTAATATTGATTACATTATTTGAAGTTAACATCACCATGCCACTTACAATAATGAATAAAGGAACTGGAGTTGTTTTGTTTATAGTTGGAAAACGAAGAACAGATAATTGTTATTCAGATATACAGTATACAGGTTTAGACGAGTAACTTAGACATATTATACTTATCTAATAACCAAGACAGAACAATGAGCATGCTGTACTACGCCGTTTGCTACACTTCCCATAAAGAATCTTTTTAATCCAGTTCTTCCCCTAGTCCCGATCACTATTAAATCTATATTCCTTTGAGTTGCATATTCTATTATAGATTCAATAATTGATTTAACATCAATAAAAATCTCCGTCTTTATGTCAAAAATGCCTTCATCTTTTGCCATATTTCTTACATTGTCAAACCATGATTCAACCTTACTTTTTATATCATCATAATATCGGTTTTTTGTAGAAGATGCCGCCGGAGTTGCATAGCCGTATGGGATACGAGGAGTAACAACATGGATACAAAATAGTTGTGCTTTTTCGTATCTAGCAATTCTTGTTGCATATTGAGCGGCGTGTAGTGAATATTCTGAACCGTCTATTGGGACCAGTATGTTTTTTATTTCTATTTCTTTCCGCTCATAGTCTGATGCGGCTTGCGTATCACTTGTCAAGTTAATTTAGTGTTGCCAAAGTTGGTAATAATAATACGGATACAAATATCATAAAGCATCTGGCTTGGCCTTACTCTCTTCTTAATTGAAACTCGGTCTTTTTAATTAATCAAGACCGCAAAATAGGTTGGTGCAAAATTTAGATTTCCTATGCTAAATATCTACACATTCTGGGCATTCATATATATTTTTAGACTGTTCAAACACATGCCACAGGGTGCTATCACGCAGTAAAATTCTAAACATCAATTCGTTTTTGCAATTCTAATCTACCATACTTGATTGCTTCCCTGATTATAGTGAATTCCACTTGTTCAGAATTGGAAACCATAAATACCTCTTTAATATGGTACCCTGAAATCGCTGCTTCGATTAGAAGCCAAACATCTATGCCCCAGCCATCGGGAGTGCAACCGGAGCCATCATCTTTTTTTAAAAGGTTTTCCCAAACTTGTCTCCTAGCACATACTTCGCCGCTAAGAGGTTGTTCAAAATGAGCCAATTCTGGAAAGAAGGTGTGAAGCATAGGTCTTGCAACCAGCTTTGTAACTGCTGCATCTCTTGAGTGTCTGGTATAGAACCCTCTTGACATGTCACAATTATCGGCAATTATGGCATGAATCAATTTATCCACCCATTCTGGACTAATGTTGCTTATGTCTGCATCCAAAAAGACAATAATATCAGCTGACCTCTCAAAAGCTCCTTGTAAGCCTGTTTTCATAGCCAATCCTTTTGCTGGAAAAATTTTTGATCGCTGCTGAATCACAATTGCTCCTGCTCTTTTAGCTAATTCGGCGGTTTTATCAGTGGAATATGCATCGACTATTATTACCTCTGGTTTGTAGGAGCTCTGCTTGGCGTTAGCAATAGAATTTTCGATCGTACCCTCTTCATTCTTTGCAGGAAAGATAACAATGACTTTGGGAATTGAATTTTGAAGGTTATTTTGATCAGTCAAGGTACATATGCGTACGTTATAATTGCCATGCTTGATTATTCCTTTCTTAAAATCTTACATGTTTGAACAGGATTCTTACAACTTTTCCTCTGATGCTTACTTAAAGTCCATAAATGAGTCGATTTTAAACATTTCACTTTTTATGTCTTGAGATTCCTTTGAATTGAGAGTGTGGTCTGCACTGCAATGCACTAAAGACCTACAAAACAAATATCATTATCGAATATCACTATACGATTGGGAACAATGATTCATTACTATTTGAACTTTCATCAGAAAGGAGTCGGAACTAAAGATTAATGCCACAACAACAAAAAGAAGAAGAACAGAAAGATATTGAATTTCTGAAATCACGGAAGAAGATAGAGCTAATGGAGCAAGCGGTTTCACTTAAGAAAGCCAAAATAATAAGACAACAACAAATAGCACAAAGCAAAACTGATCGGGAGTATTTATCCAAGTATCTATATGACCAAGGGGAAGAATTTTTAGATATTGCAGAAGCTCAGTTTCCTATCCAAACAAGAACGATAGTTCGCAAAATCATAGAATTGATTAAAAGCATGGAGATTAAGAATAGAATATCAGGAAGAGAATTGCTAGCATTATTCCGATCCGTTGGAGTGAACGTAAGAATTAATACGACCATTCAAATTGAAGATCACGGCAAGATAGTTTCATTACAAGATAAACCAAAACAAAAATACGAAGAGTTGTCAAGTGATACCTAATCAATAGCTGACAACTTCCAAACCCTAAAGTGAAAACACGAGGAATTACAAGAGCTGCATATATTCAATTCAATAGGCAGAGATTTCAGGTAGTTACTACACTAAAGGAGTGGACAGGGTGGTGTTAACATGTGTAGATGTTTGCATTAGTAATTACTGCTACTAGTACTTGTCATGTTCCGCTACTAGAACCTAATTTTTCAACTGCTTTCTCGAATTCTTCTCTTTCTCTTGCGACATTAAGTATGTCCGTTTTGCTAATTAATCCTATTAGCTTTTGTATTTGTCTTTTGTTTACTTCCTGTCCATCTTCTAGTCCTCGTAGTGGTATCATGTCTATGTCTTCGTACACAAATATTCTGCTCTTATTTTCTCTGAATATTCGCTTTAAAGCTTCATCAGCAGATGCATCATCTTTCATAATAATAAGCTCATCTTTATGGATCATTATTTCCTCCACTTTTATCGTATCTCTGCTCGATTTTTGAACGTTCATGGCCTGTTTAGTTGTAACAGCACCAATCAAATTACCACATTCGTCAACTACTGGAAATTCAGTCTTTCTATATACATTAAAATAACTATCCAATAGCTCATTTACGGTTATATCTTGCTTCACAGATATGATATTGGTATTCATAATCTCTCTTAAATGGACGTGCGATAGTACAGATGATAATTCTTGTTGTGACAAATATGATTGAGCACCACCATTTAAAAACCATCCTATGAGTAGTATCCAAATTCCACTAAGAAACGATCCTGTAGCCATCATTAAAAATCCAATAGCTATAAATCCATAAGATATAGTTATTCCTACCTTTACGGCATCTTTTGTAGCTTTATCATGATCCTTCTTCAATTTAACTAGGGCAGCGCGCAAGATCCTGCCACCATCTGAAGGAAACGCTGGTATGAGGTTAAATATACCAAGTATGGTGTTTATCAAAGCAGCATAGTATAGAATATCCAAAGTAACCTGTTTTAGTATGAAAGCAGAAGATCCAGTAGGAGTAGACTGACTTACAAGCAACCCAAATATTGTAAAAATACCAGCAAGCATAAAACTCATTGCCTGACCCGTAAGATCCATCGTGGCTTCTTTCCTATAGTCATGTGGTTCCTCAGCAATGTCTGAAACTCCGCCAAAAATAAAAAGAATTATCTGTCTAATCTTAATTCCATACCTTAGGGCTAGTATCGAATGCGCTAGTTCATGTAGGAGCACTGATATGAAAAGCATCGCAGCAATTATGGCACCTACTATCCAGTAACCTATCGCTGTGAAGCCATGGTAATGATGTTGGGTAAAAACCATTGCAGCAGTGTAAAATGTAATCTAATTTTTATTCCACTAATTTTTCCCACTTGTAACGACAAACCAATCCTTCTCTATCTTCTAAAGAACCATCGATTGTAATAAAAACCAAGAATGCAGTGCAATACACTGAATCATAATTGTGTTTTCTTTTTGGTAAATGTAAATAAGGAGTATAGGGATGAGGCCACTAGGTCTTTTTAGTTCAATGCATGACACTGTAACCTTCCTTTTCAAATACAATGGTTGATCGATCCTTATCTATATGACAATCTCTGAAAAATCAAAAATAAAAAGGGAAAAAGCAAATACGTTGGTACCATTGAGAAGACATATTGATGTGCCTAATTTTATGATATCAATACTAATAACTGCTCTAATGCTAGCATTATATTCTCAAACTAATAATATTGATTCAAGGGCCTTTGCTCAACTTACTATTCCTAATGATCCGAATGACTCAAACATTTCTAGAGTAACCACTTCTGCCGGTGTCAGTAATAATGGCCCTACAATGACTATCTACACGACAAATTTAATACAAGGTAACAACTTAAATGCAATAGAACCTGTTATAAGGAAAGCAATTCTAAGCAATATTAATAATGCACTATTTTTAGCAAAAGGTAGTGTGAATAGCTCCATCCTAGCAAGTGTCAGTGCAAAAATCATAAACCAGCTGAGTAATAGAGTAGACACAACACAGGGTATTGATATGACAAAAAAACTTGTTGCAACAGAGGTCCTTAATGCGATAAATTCAATAACTACAAAGAGTAATACTGCATCTAATATCATCCAGCAACAAGCAAAAATCGTTGTTGGTAATCAAGCAATATGTAGTGGTATTGCCTCTCCTACTAAATTAGCATGTAACTTTACTATCGGCATACACAGCTAGTGTAATGTAGACACTGTTAACTCCATCGAACACTGGCAGCTTAATTATAATATATCATATCGTGAAAACGATCAGATTCACTCAAGAAGCTGTAGAATCCATCTTAATTAGCATTCTATATTTGATAGGCATTTATCTTGGCTACACACATAAAAGACTCATAATTGGATTCTATATAACATAAAATTGAATGACATGAAATTAAGATTAGCAATCAACGGCTTTGGAAGAATAGGAAGAAGTTTTGTCAAAGCCGCTTTAAAGGATAGAGAATTTATGAATTTGATAGACATAGTAGCCATAAATGATCTGACTGACGCAAAAACTTTAGCGCATCTTTTCAAATACGATTCAGTATTCGGCAAGTTTGATGGAACAGTAGAGCTAGGTGATGATAATAGCGCATTAGTTATAAATGGCCTCCCACTAAAAGTGATTTCTGAAAAAGATCCATCAAGGCTACCTTGGAAGGATTTGAATATTGATATTGTACTCGAATCCTCAGGGATATTTAATGATGCAAAGGATGCTAAGAAGCATATCGAAGCTGGAGCAAAAAAGGTTATAATATCTGCTCCAGCAAAACAGCCAGATGCAACGATATTAATGGGTGTCAATAATAAGTTATATGATAATAGCAAACATCGGATCATCTCGATGGCTTCTTGCACAACAAACTGTTTGGCTCCAGTAATCAAGGTTATCAATGACAAATTTGGTATTGAGAACTGTTACATGACAAATCTGCTGATAATGGTATTATGAGAGAACCAGTACTTGACGTTATGTGTAGTTTATAACCAAACATCCACTGCTTGGTATGACTAAATCCCCATCTAGCATCAGTATCAATACCTGAACGAGGT
>JBAVTY010000361.1:0-4491 GCA_049696495.1 Candidatus Nitrosopolaris sp. | reverse complement strand
ACTGGGCGCTTATGCAGAACCAGTATTAGACATTCTCTGGAAAATTAGTTATCCAGTGTTGACAAGTGACCCGTTGTGTGATGATCCAGAGACGCTTAAGGATTGGCGCAATATCATATCAGGAGATAACTACGCGACTAAAACTACGCAAGCACAAAATCTCGGCAAGTTGTTACATTGATACATCTAGTATTTTCTTCGATAATATTTCTGGTTTTATGTGCGCTAATCCAGGATTCTGCTGAATCAAAAGCATAATTTGACTAAACTTCTGATTCATTTCCTCACGCATAGCTTTCATGTCTTGTTCATTTTTTTCTTTTAATCCAGCAATCTCACTATCTTTCTCTTGTAAGTTTGCCTCGATGCTTTTACCTCTTGCTTCCCAGGTAGTATAGTCTAGAAAAGTAAGATACTTCATACATTTGGTAGCATAGATTTCACGTTTCTCAGGTTCCTTTTTGGTATAATAAGGACTCTTTGAGTGACCTAAAAACCATTCAGAATAATCCTGGTTAACCTGGTCAGAAATGACCGACTTGGTGAAACGTCTGAACGAGTGTAAAGTTATCTTTCTTCTCCTTTGCTTGCCCCCTTCTTTTCTTTCATTCAGTCCAACTACTGCAAGCAGTTTTTGAAATTCAGTTAATACTTTTACATAAAGGGTATTTGGATTCTTATTTCTTTGTAGAGTGAAAACCGGGTCGTTTTCATCCTGTCCTCTAGGTCTTTCAGGATTGCTATATTTCCAATCTAGCCACTGCTTAAGGTAAAGGGTGGCCTCGTTTGATATGTAGATATCCCTGGCGACCCTTGTCTTTGCGTATTCCTTACGAATGTGAACCTTAGTTGGGTTAACCGAAAAGTCTATGTCCTTTATTCTGATTGCTAAGCCCTCAACTGCACGCATTCCTCCACTTGCCAAGACCAGAAGATATGTTCTCAGTCTTCTGTTATTGCATGCCAGTAATATCTTTCTGATATCGGGAGTATCCAATGCTTCTTCATCCTCACGACAGGACTTTGGCATCTTGACTTTACGTTTGAATTTTGTAGGTATCACATCTACATCGTAAAATGCGAAGTATGACCTTACACTTGTCATGTAAACTTTGATACTTGAAGGTGCGAGATTAAATGTCTGTAAGTAAGCAATAAAGCTATCCAGCAATTCATATCGGTTGATTTTATCCTCTAACAATGGTTTTAGAATCGTGTCTAAGTCATAATCAGGATATTTTTGTGATAAAAATCCCTGGAGATGAATCAGCCCATTTTGATAAGCATACCTAGATTTTAGGCTATTTCGTTCTATGCCGGATAAGAACGTCAATACCCGCTGAAATCCAATTTTTTGTAGAGGTAGTTTGGCTATAGACAATGGCTTAATATGGCATAGCATAAAGTTAATATAACTTTTATGGTAGTCTTATTAATGAATAACATAATCTCAAATGGAATCAAAATAAAATGAGTGACACAAAAATATGTATGGATTGTGGTAAACAATTCATTTCTGAATCCGATGAAAGTACTATTATTTGTCAAGATTGTGTTGCACTTTTGAAAAGAAGATTTTGGAGTTCGATAAAGATAGGGAAGGCCTACGATAATATCACTGACATAACATAATCTGATGGCTTAGAAACCACCTTTCCTTCTGATAGTATGTCAGATTAGGAGCAGGCTACGTCTGCACTGGCTACTGCAATATCCATCGTGGAAACGACGCTTTCCTGCTATCGTAAGACCAATGCCTTCAATATTATGTATTTCTAGATCTACAATAAGTGAGGATGCTGCTAATGAAGTTTGAGATATTGTATTTGTAACATCGTGATCATCCTTTCGAGATGTTATAATGATCATTAGTCGCATAATCATTGAATTCTTCTTGCTACCACAAAATGTTTGTAACATCATGATAATTATTACTTATATTAGAAGGCTGTAGCTAAAATTCTGATAATCCATCCTACAAAAATAAGAAGTTGGTTATCTCTGCACATAGATTTGCAATTTACATTTTCCAAATTAAGCTGAAGGCTCTCGTTTTGTATTCGTCAATTCTGTTTCCAATATCCAACAATTTAGAATTATTTTCGTTCTCTGCAATATGTCAGATCTTAACCTCAAAAGGACATCAAAAAACATATTGAACACCAGCATCACGGCAGCTCTAATATTTCCTGTATATGGTATAGAATCAGTAATAAAGGGTAGAATAGGATCAATGTTTACACAACAGAATATACAAACTTCTTTATTACCTTAAAAATACGCTGGAGGAGTACCGGGTTCCATTAAACGTCTTATTACACGTGGTTATAGACCACACTAAGAAGTAATAATAGATTCTTTTGTGTTTCTAGGTGTAATGCTATTAGGCTATCCGTGTGCATATATTTTACATCATTCATTTTTGATGTCGTAGAGTACAGTGACAAGGGCAATTTATAGATTGTGTAGATTGGGACAGTTAAGATGCATTCAACAATTTAACTTCATTTAGCAATATTTTTTCCAACCCCCTGTATGGCGTTTGCTACTTCATTAAAGACACCAACAACCTGTCCTGTCACCTCTTTTGTCAATCTCTTCGTATTAATATAGGAGTTGGTCTCATTTGTTTTCTGACTCGTGACCTTCTCCATATCGAAATATGTAACGACTCCCTCTTCTCCTTGAATCAATTTATTGTAATCGATAAGCACTGGCGAAATTTGACATAATTCCATCAGCAGATCGTTTAGTTCTGAAAACAGTTGCTTTTTTTTATTACTCAGTTCTCCAAATTTTGGAAATTCATTTTCTAGTGCTGCTACTTTTTCTTCCAAATCCGCGACTAGACGCTCATTCCCAAATAATTTTGCAAGCAATTCTTCAAATCCGGCTTGAGCATATCCAATTCTTTCTAACTCCTTCTGGACTATGTGATTTCCTCTGGTAGCCATGGACCTGAAAGTGTTTCCCGCTTCTCCATCTATCCGAGCTAGCTCCTTCTGGATCTCAATAATACGCTTATCAACTCGATAATAAGGCAATGCACGATATTGAATTCCAAAATAGCTATGTATTCGGTATTGGCCAACTGCCTGGGAGAACTGACAATATAACCGGTGTAAGTCATCGGTCTGCGATCTAGATATGCCAGTTGAAACCCATCCTTTAAGTGAGCCTATCAGCCGTTGATAAAATTCTATAACCCGTTGTGGTTCGAAGGAATCAATTTGAGTTACGCTGCCGTCTCCCAACATTGCATTGACTTTCCTCATTTCGATTTGAGGTATTATTGATAAAAGATACGTGTCTTTTATGATCCGAAAAGCAAGATTAACTTCTGTGGCAAAATAATCAGCCTCCTTAATTGGGAATCTCATAATTTGTTTTATAATTACGCGTTAGATAAAGATTGACTAAGAGGCTATCCGAAAATTAGTTGATATTTGTTGAGTTTTTGACATACTATGTTTGGACAATAAAGCTAAGCCATACTAACCCGTATTGTTATTCGTAGTGATATCCAAACTCACTGGTGTTGAATACGAAATACCTAATGTGTTATGGGATAGGACTGTCCCGTTGCTAGCGTCACAAAAGAGAAAGCAGAAAGTTGGTCGTCCAAGAATGAATGACAGGAAGGCCATGAGTGCTATTTTCTATGTTTTACGTACCGGCTGTCAGTGGAATGCTCTTCCAAGAAGTCTTACTTCAAGTACAGTACATGATAGATTCCAAGAATGGAGGACGGCTGGTGTATTCAAGCGTATGTGGATTGATGGTTTATCGGTATATGATAGAAAGACTGGAATTGATTGGAAATGGCAAGCTATGGATGGTGTTATTACAAAGGCACCTCTTGGGGGAAAAAGGTACAGGTGCAAATCCTACAGACAGAGCTAAATCTGGTACTAAGCGAAGTATGGTCGTAGATGGCAAAGGAGTACCTCTTGGTATAACCGTTGATGCTGCCAATAGACATGATATGAAGATGACTAAAGCGACATTACAAAGCATAGTAGTCCATAGGCCAGAACCAACAACCAGAGCAAAGCAACACATGTGTATGGATAAAGGTTATGACTTTCCAGAAGTGCACGAGTTACTAGAAGACTACGGTTATACAATCCATATCAAGTTAAGGCTAAGAGGAAGAATATGGACCCAAAGAAAAAGAAAAAGAATACCAATGTATAGATCAAGACGGTGGGTAGTCGGGGGAACACATTCTTGGATGAATCGGTTTAGACGATTACTAATACGCTGGGAAAAGAAAGTGGAAAACTATATTGGAATATTACATTTTGCTTGTGCATGGATTACTTACAGGAACGGAGGACTTTTCGGATAGTCTCTAAGAGGAGGGGGAAAGTTTTACATTATTTATCCCTATCATTACCGTTATGTTAGCATCAAATTCTTTCAGTACGACCATCATCGCTCAAAACAATTCGCACATTCTTGCTTCAAACCCTCCCTTATTCAATACTC
>JBAVTY010000360.1:0-4928 GCA_049696495.1 Candidatus Nitrosopolaris sp. | reverse complement strand
CTTTCTAGCACAGAAGTTCATATCAGCATATGATGTAAGATCCATAACGTAAAGAATGGGAGCGATAATTCTTTCTTCAGTCATCATAATGAGCGTTATTCTTCCTTAAATTACAAAATTATTATGGGATTACTGAGCATCAAATATTAAATCTGTGCAATTTCCTTGAAAAGTATGCTAGCAGCATAAGCTTGGAACCGTTAGCGACTACTTTAGACACATCTGAAAGTACGAACACAAGTTCCATATTGCGTAAGTCCCATTATAATAAATAAAATAATAATCATTGCCCAAAAGAATGTACTACGCCGATGGTGGTAGCCATCAATGATTCGAAGTCATGCCTTGAGGATTCAGATTATGAAATGGTAAGAGGCCACGAGTACGTGACACCAGAGTTCTACTGGTCTCAAACGGGGATAGCCGTTGGTATATTGTTCCTCACTTGGGGACGGCAATGATATTCAAAAGTTTCGTTTGCTTAGTTAGTTGATCTGTGGCTGGTGTATTTCACCTTCACAGGCAGACACCACAAGTTTAAATTGCGATCGATATATCATCATTATATCAGAAGATAGATAATTCTTATGCCGAACCAATATTTCATATCGTAGCTGGAACGTCGATAGGCGCGATAAACGCGGCTATACTGGTAAGCTATGTAAAGGAAAATAAAACATGGGAAGGATCTGGCGAAAAGGCTTGTCGAGTTTTGGGAATATCTTTCAACACAATCATGGGTTGATAACATACCACATTTTATTAACTATTGGGATTCTTGGCGTAGATTAGATAAACGATTGCTTCAGGAGAGTCTGCCAGAAGATATTTTAGCACTAAGGAATTTATTTTCAAGGGAGTTCCTAACGTATTTGTTCCAAAGACCCCTTTGATAGACAGTCGATTTTTTGATCCATCAAATACTTGGTATATCTATGACAACAAACCATTAAAAGAAAGTTTGGAGAAGTTCGCAAGGTTTCCTATCTCTACAAGCTTCGAAAAAGGTGAACCTAGACTTTTACTAGTTGCTGTTGATGTACAGGAGGGTGCTGCAGTGATTTTTGATAGTTATGAAAAGGAAGATGGAACAAGGAAGTCAGAATACGGGAGATATGGAAGACTGAAGCTTGATGGTTCCGCGCAGGAAGACGAAGAGGGATTTGAACATGTAATAAGATACGAGGATGGCATCAAGTCAGATTTTGTTTTAGCAAGCTGTTCAGTTCCAATAAATTATAATTACACTAGACTAGATGTGGAAACCCGTGCCATGATCATGGATGAGCTTCGCGACAACACAAATGTTGGCGACAAGAATCGTGCTTTATCTTCGGATGGCAAGAACGAAGTGCGCTTTTTTTGGGATGGTGGCCTATTAGCTAATACTCCACTGAGACAGACTTACATTGCTCACAGATATTATTGGCAGAGAGTTAGGAAAGTAGAAGATGATATACCCAGACTTAGATTCGGCATAATAAACCTTCATCCACTCAAACAAGAATGCCTTCCTTCTGACTATGACGGCGCCGTTGACAGAAAGAATGACATCGTATATCATGACAGAACAGAATTTGATGAAAATGGAGTTCTTATCTCTGATTTCATGACATTAGCTCAGGCTCTACTTAAGTTAGCCGAAGAGAGTGGTGCAAACAAGGAAGCAGTGCAAAAGATTTTGAATGAGAAAACTAAGGGTGTTTCGTCACTCGCAAACAAGGGAGATATGAAGATTTACTGAAGGGTAAAATAGATGTTGATTTTGTTGCATGCTTGGAACGAAAGAATGACAGCCATACTATTTTGAATAAGACATTTGACTTTACCAAAAATACAATCCGACAGCTAATTCAAGACGGATATGAAGAAACTAAGGAACAGCTGAAAAAAGTTTTTGAAACTACGGAACTGACATAACTAACTTTTGAGATGTTATGTCGGCGTATTTGTTGTCACTAGTGTAATGATAAGCCAACGAGAGTATCTTTACTGTATAGGTCATGTCGCGCTTCTGTTTATCTGGTATGGCAGTAGACTCGGATTTGTCTGACCGTCTTTTAGAGTATACGGTCCCTTGGGGTTGTTGGGGTTTGGCCAATACTAAGGTGATAAGGAAAAGAAATCGTGTTTGTTTCCGCTTTGTGATTTTTCAGTCAGCTTTTACTGTCAAAAATGGCTGCGCTTTTTGTATCACTTCTTGTTGTGATATCGAATCATCAATGAAGGTCACTCCTCCCGGTCCAGTTGAAATAGGCATCCATAACCTCAATCTGGTGAAAGGGATTGGACTTGGATGTATATACGGAATTGTGCTGCGGTCTCCTGCTTCCTTGTCACTTATTTTGATTACTCCAGCTGGACTCTGAGTAGGGCTGGTCTGATTAGTCGTATGATGTCCAAATTCTAGACGTATAATATAATAGCTGGATATCTGTTGATGGTAATTCTGATTCTAGTGGCACATCATAATTTCGCCCGTCTCCAGCGCTAGAATCTGACACTGTGAAGGGATTTTCTCTTCTCTGTAAAGCCCTGGCTGAACCACATAAGTAAGGGGATATAACCTGTGCTCCAAGGGGACATAATTACTGGGTTCACGGCCTGTGGTCTGTCGCATGGAAAATGGACAAACAGTGTGTCTTATACATAGGGCAAGGATGTGCTCATGATTTGCGCTTATGCAATCCCCTTATGGACAGGAGAAGCGGAAAAAAGATGATCTGCTCTTTCTTAGGTATTGCCCCGACAAACGTAACAAGTGTTACCATACGCTCTCTACCAATAGAATCTCGAGACTGTTCATACCTAACACATTTAGTATTCTATCTTTGACAAGCTCTCTATATGGCAAACCTGCCTTTAGAGATAAAACATGACCTGGTCCTGCACCTCTTAACTGCTCGGTCGATAAATGTGCTGGCGACTAATTTCTAATGTAACTAATCCAGTCTAGGAGTACGTGACCTAATCCGCTTGGTATGCCAGATAGTTGATATGTCAGATTGATAATATAGATGATTTACGGCTACATTATCTAAAACAAATGAAGCTGAATAGCAAAGCGGTTAAGTCACCTTTACTACTGTCTCCATGCCTGCGCCTAGATGTTCTGCAATGTGACAATGCATATGCCATAATCCTGGATTGTCTGCTACAAGTAAAATATCTACAGTACTTCCAGTAGGAACAAGTACGGTATCTTTCCAACCCATGTTGTTATTTACCTTTCCATCCTGATCAAGTACTAGGAAACGCAGTCCATGGATATGTATTGGATGCTGCATTGGATGGGCTGAATTGGGATCATTGTAAAGTCTTATCTTCTTAATATCTCCTAATTTCATTTCTAGGATATTATTCGTCATGTTTAATTGTTTTCCTGTAGCATTATCTTTTAGAATCCAATCAACTGTAGCAGGAGTAGACATTTCATTCATCTTCACTTTGGCTGGAGCTACATTCCATTCGATATCACATGTGTTATTTCCTACTTTACATTGCTGCTCTTTACCACCACTCATCCGGTTTTTTAGCTTGACAGTCAGAACAATTGTAAAATCAGGTTTTTTATTTAGATATTTTGTGTAAGGTTGTATTTGACTAATAATATCTTTGTTCTCTTTTAAGGTGTAAAATGAACTAGTATTGTTTGCAGGAATAGCTAATGGTCCTGATGGTCTTTGGCTAGAGACGTGCATAGTTCCAAGTTGATATGTCTTTTCAGGCGTTACATTTAAAATTTTAAAGTCACCAGGTTTATCAAAAAGGACTTCCACTATTTGCCTTTCTGCAGGAGAAAGAATTACAGAATTTACTAAGGATTCATGCTCATATTTGCCACTATCTCCTCCTATAGACTTTAGTTTGTGTCCTTCTATTGTAAAGTTATATGGTCTGGCATTAGATGTATCTGCAATAAAGAATCTAACTACCTGACCTTTATTCACATTAAGTTGGTAATTTGTTTGACCGTTTACGAGCATAACATTTCCATATCTACCCATCAATGCGAAATTCTCGTGATGATTATTATATGGATATATACTACCGTTGACCATCAATACATCAGCAAGTGTTAATGGAACTTCAAGATCTACTGGATTATAGTAGTTTTTTGTTTTTGGTTCTACGAGAATAATCCCATACATTCCAAGACCTTGTTGTTCGTCTTCTCTATAGTGAGAGTGATACCAATATACTCCCTCATTTTGAAAATCTAGTTTGTAGAGAAAGCTTTGACCAGGTTTAACTGGAGCTTGTGTTAACCCAGGTACCCCATCGTATTTGTTATTTAGCTTTAGACCATGCCAATGAATTGAACTATCCATATCAAGGTTATTAGTGAAATTAACAAATATGGTACTGCCTTGTTTTACTTTTATAATTGGTCCTGGAACTTGATCATTGAAGCCGAACATAACAACATTATTACCGTTGATATTTTTGAGAACTTTGCCTGCGCTAAGATGAAAGGTGCTTCCATTGTTAATTTGCACGACCTGAGGCAAAATTGCTTGCCTCAGATTTGAGCTCTCGTTAAGTTTTACTTGACCCTTTACAAATGGAAAAAGATACCCCGTTACTGTATATGCATAATAGTAGACTAATAGTGCAGAGAACAACGAAGAGAGTATTGATAGTTTTCATTTTAACTTGAAAAAAAGTTTCATGGACCATAAATATGTATTGCGTAGCGGTATTGTTGGGGTTTTAGTTTTGTAAGGGTGCAAATTTTGCAGTCCTATGATCGTAAAATTTTTGTGGCTTTCCTCGCTTTAAGAAATCGATTACAAAAGATGTTCTATAGTCCATGTTAAACCCTTTACCTCTTAGAGGTAAGTGCGTAACCAATTCTGTTCTGTGTCTGTCCAGTAAATGAATTCTCATATCGAATTCAATCGGGGTTTGGAATGTATTACAGAAAA
>JBAVTY010000359.1:0-4018 GCA_049696495.1 Candidatus Nitrosopolaris sp. | reverse complement strand
CCTCAAGTCATGTTGTTCTGAAGAACTTGCAAAGATTAGGATAACATCCCAGTATGCTCAAATTACGCACGGCGAGCTAGAGTGGCTACTTACTCGAAAGCTTATGAAAAATAACTCCAAATAGATCTATGAAACAAAACCACTGTGCATTTAGCATATATTTTGAGCAAGTAGCTGGTACTTGTATGATATTTCTTACACACCACGGTGCTGTCCATTTGGTGAATCCTCAAAACCAGATTACGATCCAGTTAAAATCATAAGCCTCATGATGCCCTTGCAGTAGAATGCTTTGGCTGAAGGGGATACGGACATGAGTCATGTGGAGTGATGTAACGATGGTCCAGGTCAGCTATTGCATTCGTTTTCAGACATATGCTGTTTCGTATTAGCTGTCATATCCTGAGCTCGTCGAGTTTCCCATCGGAGGCGGTGGAGACGTACTGGATGCGTTTAGTGTCATACCGGCAGGACATGTACAGGTTTGGCGCAAAAACGCAGTTCTATCTATCCCGATGGGATCAGCTTGGATGAAATCGCATCCCGATTTGCTTCAAGTCGTTTCAGAAGGGAAAAATCCTGGTGCGTGGCTAATGCAATTAAAAGATGCCGGCCATGCATTATTAGTGCAATATCCAGATGAAGTCAATAGAGTTTTACAAATATTTCTGTCGACCACAACAAACCCTGGTTGACTTATATATTATCTGGTGACCTACACTTTTTTGCTCCTGTTTTAAACGATGCCCCGTGAATAATTCGGCCCACCTCTACAAGTTTTTGCATCAATAGTTCAGTCCAAGGTGAGAGACGCTTTTGTGGATCTGGCCGTTTTTAAGCATGTCTTAGGTTCGCTATTTCATCAACTATCTACAGTTAATGGTTCGAACATAACCTTAAGCTCATCAGTATGGCACTCACATGCACATAATCCTTGCCATTTTCGCTGCTTAAATTCAGGTATATAAACGTTGGAACAAAATAGACAACATTATCTCTGCAAGCAGATCTATTTGTCTAACTGTCATTTAATTGTACGGATCTATTCAAATGATGAAAGATAGTTGACCGCTGGGTGCAGGCAAGTTCTTTTGAATCTGAACATGACAAAGAAGATACATACATGTTAAAACATTCCCCTGATTGGTCATTTGAGGATGGTCTTACACTGTGTCAGTCGCGATATGCATTCCAAGAGAAAACCAAAAAGAGATTGCGTCGCGCCAACGTCAAGTAGAATGCTATTCCGTTAAAAGAAAGCCAGTCATTTGGAGAACAGCCCAAATGAGCTCGATTTAGGGTTTTATGACAATCCAATGAACATTTGACGGCTCTGTTTGACGGGATATTATATATAATGAAACGCATCTGACGACCCATTTGACTGCTTTAGCGCAAGTTATTTAGCTCTGATCCTCATTCAATTACACTATGCCTGCAGCAATAGACCCGATAATTAAGAAACAGGTCATAGTCCATTATCTGCAAGGTGTTAGCAGAGATAGGATTGCATTCGATAACGGCGTCGGCATACTACGCACATATTGAATATAACGATAAAACAGATCCTGAGGACGGTCTTCCAGACGAGTATGTTCACTCGATAGATGAAATTCCAGTGTATTCTATCAACAAACCCAGAGACGAATCTCTTGCTATCCTAAAAATACTAAACAAGGCTAAAGGACCACAAAAAATGAAGAAAAATAGCTCGAGTTCTTAATCAAAATGAAAGACCTCAATATAGTAAGAATATAAAATAGATTAGTATAACACAACGACGTGTCCCAGATTAAAGCTGACGTCATAAATTTCCTTGTAATATGATAAAACTCAAATCGCCAAAGGAAGGCGTTTTTGAACCTCAATTTGTCGTTTTCGACACTAAATTAATGTATATTGTTACAAATTGGATGGATAGTGTGTAATTATAAAGAAATGTTATAGTTACATATTTTATAGGTGGTAAATGGTTGATCCGTCAGCGTTTTTGTGATCCTAAATGCCATAATTTTTCATTTATCAAATATAAGCGCTGAGGCTCAAGAAATCGCTGATATTATTGCTTAGCACTTCTAAAGAATTCCTCTACTATTTTGTCTAGAACATCCTATAATCGTGATTACTGGTTGCTATTCTCGTGCGTCATCAGTAGTAACTATACCTTGCATTTCCCGACCCGTTTCTTTGAGTTATTATATCCTGATTTCAAATAGACAAAGCACATATGATGGCCTATCTAACATATCAATGATGTCTAATTTTCATGTCTGATATTGACACAGAGCAAGAGAAGTTATTTAGGGAGAGGTATGCAGAGGAGCTGCGAAAGAAAAAGCAACAGGACACTTACCATTATAGAGGAAATAGCGAGTTGGTTGAAGAAAGAGTAAAAGTAAATCAGCAGGAACAGAAAACACCAGGACGTAGAGGAGAAAAAATAAAACAGGAAGAAATTAACAAAGAAATTGTCAGACGTGACATGATAAAAAATAAGAGAATCCCAGCTAGAGTCCTAGTATTGGAAAGCCCGCGGTTATATTCCAAGGAAATGTGAAGACGCCTGTAATCGATACTGGATCATATTGTGTAATGGCTGATAAGCGGAGAAAACCGACTAATAAGCAGTTGAATGTGTCAGTAGAAGTCTATGACCGACTAAAACTAAAATTCGGACTCTCAATGGGTTAGAAAAGAAATGAATTATGCGTCAGAAGCACATTACTGCCAAAATTGTGGTACACTGATGAGAACATACGTAAAGAAGTCTAAGTGTTTTCGCTGCGGATTCATCGAGTGGTGTAAGAAAACATAGGTGGAGCAAAATAAGCGCCATTTAATGGACATCAGCCTAGAAAAGGTGTAATAAAGAGTTTACTTCATCTTTTGTAAGTGATGTACGTAAGTTTTCCCCATCAAATTCTTGAACATAACACTTTGGAATATAGTAACGTATTTTGTGCTGCGCCTTCCTTTACTTGAACATAATTAGCAGCTACACTTTTCGCCTTCTCCAAATCATGAATATCACTTTTCTATCAACAGTTTTAGAGGCTTCCTTCTTTTTCTTCCCGGCCAGTTGTTACTTGTCCTAGAAGTGATTATGGCTGCAATTGTAGCAACTAATCCTTGGACTTTTGGCAAATTAGATTTCGTAAATACCATATTGTTGTTTAATACGATCTTCAATAACAATAAGCTCCAATTGAAATTGAAATATGCGAACAAGAAGATGGAAAAAAGTAAGCAAATAGAAAAGACAAAAAAGGTACAACTCTATTGCCATCATTCTTGCTAGCCTAATCTTGGTAAATGCGTTTGTTACTTGTTCTTGTAACTATCCTCTTTATGCTTTAGCTACTACTACTACTACAACATCGACAGCTGCAGCCACTCCAACTCCAGCCACTGCAAACAATCCAAAAGATGGTTAGAGAGGTTCAACGAGAATGAAAAAGAAAACAATGTACAGCTCAGAACTGAATTAATTAATAGTCATAGGCAAGTAGATTATGTACTATTGGAATATGCAGAGAAAGAGAATATTGATCTAATCGTGGTAGGAACTAGGGGGAGATCAGGCTTTAAGAAATTACTTCTTGGGAGTATAGCATCTGGAGTTGTAACTTACGCACACTGTCCTGTCTTAGTTGTGAAGTAACATATTTTTGGCAAGATAAGTTAAGTATCTATGTTTTTATCAACATTTAATTGACTAAATGCTAACGATTTTAGATGGAAAAGCGATAGATAATGAAATCATGATTTCAGCAGGTGTATTCTCATATTCATACGGGCCCTTGTAGTATCTGATGGTGAAAAAATGGTTGGTATAATCACACATAAGCACGTATTCAGAGCAATAATGAATAATCAAGATCTTATACCTAATTTGCTAGGTGATAAACTGCTGATAGAACGTAAAACAGTATATGACTAATTTGGTCAGTATTGGTTTTCGGGTATTTTGCGGACGCCATAAACAAACGAAGGGTTAATGATTAAGATGGGGCGGCGA
>JBAVTY010000358.1:0-2556 GCA_049696495.1 Candidatus Nitrosopolaris sp. | reverse complement strand
TTATGTATGCAGCACTGCACCCAGAGAAAGTCAAGAATGTGATCACTATTGCCACTCCAGGAGATTTTAGTGTTGACGACACACTTTTGAGCGTTTGGACTAAGAAGATGAATGTAGAGGCTCTTTTGGATGCATTTGGAAATGCTCCGGCTGTAGTGTTAAATTCAGCATTTCAATTAAGAAATCCTATCGAGAATATTCATAAATATCCACACTTCTTTGAGCAACCGCATGGTTTAGAGTCCACATTGGAGTTCTTTGCTACCGAGACATGGCTGTACGATAGCCCAGCTGTAATAGGGGAAATATACAGAGAATTTGTAAAGTATTGTTATCAACAGAACTTATTCATAAAGAATCAGATGAGAGTTGATGGTAATCTTGTTGATCTCAAAAGTGTAAAAGTACCATTCCTTAATGTAGTAGCGCAAAAAGATGATTTGGTGGCACCTGCTTCTAGTACTGCTCTGAATGATGTTATTGGAAGTAAAGACAAAAGCATTATAGAGTTTCCATCTGGTCATGTTGGCCTGATAATGGGCCATCGTGCCCATAAAGAAGTATGGCCGAAGGTAGGTGACTGGTTAAGGCATAGATCATAGACGAGTGGGAATTACCTTTGATAACTGTCTTTTTAGAAAATTCCAGAGAATACAAATCTAAGACTACAAACCCATTGTCCACGGTTAAGGACGGTGCTCAGAAATTGCTCTGTGCGTTGTATTCCACGACAAATTGCCTTTTTCAGATGTATATGCTCGATGTATTAGAATATACCAGTATCAGCTCTACGTTACCAGAAAAACAAGAAAGAGAACTCGCTGATCGCCTTGTTCAGTTTCTTGAAATCGAAAGCTACCCAGCACAAGTTGAGATTCTGAGAGACATAGCTAAAATCAGACTCACTTCAAGAGTAGGACGCTCAGGAGATAAACACGTTGTATGACATCATAATAAAAAAGACACCATACATTGAACAGCAAAATATTACTTTCAAAAAGAATTTCCTATTGTCTAAATCGTGCTTCTGGTGTGCATCGTTACTTAATGATAAGTTAGTAAATAGTTCTTTTTTAAGCAAGTTAGAACTTGCTATTTTCAAGGTGTGTGTATTAATTAGCAAGTACTAGCAATATGTCAAGAATATTGGGAACTCGATCATATGTACAGACTAGCCCAGATATACGAAGTCAAATATGATCTTCATGACCTGTTAAGATTACACAGGATAGGGAAAGGCCTAGGAATAGAAAAACACGATATAATTAACGTATTGGAACTTGCCAAATACAATCAATTACAATATCTACAATAGATCTGTTGCGTAATTAGAAGCTTAGAGCTAACAACAAGAATCAATCTAGACGGAGGATCATAGTAGAACATACCATATGCAAGATCAACGCGCCACGCCATAACTCATTTTCTAGTTCTGGAAACTTCTTGAATACTCCCAAACCGGGTACACCTTTGAAAATCTTTACAATGTTTGTTGGGGAATCAAATGGGTTTGCTTCAATGAACAAGTGTATATGATCAGGCATTACTCTAGACTCTAATATTTTGTATCCTCTAGTCTGAGCTATCGTTTCCAACTGTTCTTCAACAAAAGTCTTTACTTTACCTGTCAATATCGGTTTTCTAAACTTTGAACACCACACAATATGATAGTTGATATTGTAACTTGCTGAGCTCGGTTTTACCATAGATATGTTTAATATAACCTCTAGGTCTTAGGTTAAGAAGTGCTATCATTGTAAGGTAATAGAGGACTTGACTAACACAAAACTAGCGGCATTAGAACAGGAATACGGTAACTAGCAGCACTACTTACAGACTAGAGAAAACCGAGGTCTATATTCGGCTAACAAACAGCAGGCTGACAGGTTCTACAAAAACATAAACAAAACGAGCAGATATCCTTTATCGATTCGTAGAGACTTGATAAAGATAGAACATAACCCAAGTAAAGTTGCAGAGTATTGGGTGCGAATTCCAGTAAAGCTCGTCAGAGGCGGATTATGGATTGGTCTGATAAAACCATACGAACCCCCGTCTCGTCATAAAACTTTAATACTTCTAAATTAGAATTATCACCAAGTTTGCATGGAATCCAGAACAATGAATAGTCAAATAGCAAAGCATGCCGTGGCCGTCCTGGTCATCGCAGCAATGGTGATATATACGATTATTGTAGTTGTAATATTCGCAACACATCCCACCCCTCCACCAGACACAGCCTACACCCAGATAATACTAACTGGTGTCGTGATGTTGGCCATCTCTCTTGCAATTGCAGCGGTATTAAGAATAAAGGGCGTTCAATTCAATGTGTTAGGTTAACAGTTATGTAACCGATTGCATTACTCCTATCTGTAAGATGTCACTTATCCTTTTCCCATGAGTGGCATTGTAATTCTCAGTCCATTCTTGTACTGCTTGTCCAATATCTGATTGATTTCTGAACGTACTATTATCAATGGCTTTTCTCTGTAGTCACATCCATATGACTTCAATTACATTGAGTTTAGGAGATTTTGTTGGTAAGAATACCAG
>JBAVTY010000357.1:0-9342 GCA_049696495.1 Candidatus Nitrosopolaris sp. | reverse complement strand
TAGAAAATTTCATAACATGGTAAAAGAGATCCTACTAAAGGCAGCTCTGTATAACATGTTCAATCGAATGACCTAGCTAATGGTTTGCATAAACTCAAATCCTAAATGAATCATGCAACACAGCATATGTTCGTTAAACTTGCTACTAGAGTCTTAAACTGGCAGTTTGAGACTCTGAACAGGATTTCTTTTAAATTGGGATAATCTATACATAACAGTGCTTTGACCCAGTTAAAACTAGAAAGTAAAGACAGAAGGATAGTAGTACAAAATGCGGTATACAATAACAGACTGGATAGAAAATTTAGAGAATTATCGGAAAAAAATGAACGCGCGCTTATTTGCTACTTAGTACCAGGATATCCAGATATTAAAACTAGTGAGAAATTAGTATCAATTCTTGTTAAGGCAGGCGCCGATATTATCGAAATAGGTATTCCTTTCTCTGATCCTATTGCAGATGGTCCTGCTATTCAAGAAGCATATCATCACTCGTTAACTAAAGGAATGACTCCAGAAAAATGCCTTAGATTTTCACAACTAATACGCAAAAAATATCCTGAACTTCCTATCGTTTTAATGACTTATTCGAATATTCCCCTAAGAGCAGGTTTTCGAAAATTTATGAGAAAATCAAAAGAATGCGGAGTTGATGGATTCATACTCCCGGATATGCAGATAGAAGGGTCTGAAGTGTATCTCAAAGAGACATCAAAATTGAAGCTTTCTACAATATTCCTTGTATCTCCTAACACAAATGTGGATAGATTGAAATCAATTATCTCCAAATGCTCAGGTTTCCTATATTTGGTATCAGTTTATGGAACAACAGGCAGTCGCCAGTCATTTGAAAATTACACTGCTACCAGTATCAAGAATGTCAAGAAGATTGCACGTTCTGATATTCCGGTTGCAGTTGGCTTTGGAATCAGCACTCCTGAACATGGTAAATTCATGTTTGATGCTGGTGCAGATGCCATAATAATAGCTAGTGCAATTATAAACAAAATAAAAGAGTATTCTAAAAATAAAAGAAAAATGTATCAAGAAATACAATCCTTTGTATCCAGTATGAAGAATACTACACAAAATCCATGACGCGTCGTGGGAACGCGTCTAAGGCCGTGCTGAGCTGCCAGACCAATCGAAAAAAATGCGACCATGTTATTGGAGAATAGTATATACATACAGATCTGAAAGCATTTTTCTATATTCGATCCTGAATGAAACAGGAATTGATAGTATACTCTAAAATCCATCATTTCGATTTAAAATTTGCCGAACAAATAGGTTTGAGACCCGATATCCGATATCAGGAAGATCTTTACACAGTAAGCCAGCCAATGTAACAAAACGAGTATATAATTCTCCAGTCTAGTTAACAATCAATAATTATTTTTAATTTAGCTCTGCTCTTACATGTTTTATCAAATGCTGTACTTCAACAGGTTTTCTAATGAAACATCCCAGATCATCTGTAGTAGTAGCGGTAGGATATATTGCTTTTTAACGCCTGCAAATTCACCTCAAAGGCCGTGATAAAACAAACTTTAACATCGTTATCAATACTCCTCATCTGTTCATATAGCTCAAATCCATCTATCTCTGGCATTATAATATCTAGAATTAGCAAATCGTATAAATCTACTTTAAAACTCTTCAAAGCTAATAGAGGATCATTGAATGTTTCAACTTGTTCAAATCCATTGTCTGTTAAAGCCTTTTTTAGAGCAATAGTAATATCCGTTTCGTCATCTATAATCAGAATTCTTTTCCAAAATGGTTCTTTCTCAGGTACAGGTACGGTAATGATCTCAGTGGAGAAATTTCCTGTACCTTCAAAAAATTTTGTTGTCGTACAAAGCGTCATTTTACCAACTCCATACTATTTACATCTAACTCGTATCAGTCGCAGTCGTTGATAATTCCATAGATCTTCTTTATTAGCTCTTCATTCCCAATGGGCTTTCGGAGAAATAGTTAGCAGGTAATGAAGAAAATATATCTGAATATACTCCGTAATACATTTCTCCTGCTGTAAGAAAGCAGATCTTACAATTCTTGTCTAGTTTCCTAATTTTCCTGTAAAATGAAAAGCCATTCATTTCAGGCATATTAATGTCGAGAATTACTTTATCATATATATGGGCCTTGAAGTTATCTAAAGCAAGAAGAGGATTGTCGTATGAATCAACTCCGAATCCATTTTGTTCCAAGACTTCGTGTAAAGATGTGTTAACATCACATTCATCATCAACCATAAGAATTCTAAAGGACATTATCCTTGGCCGATAACATCCTTTTTCCATCTGGTCTCTTGCTCTATTTAACATGTTCTTTCAATAGAACCAGCTTTACCTGCTTGTAAATACACGGTTTTATTGTCTTGTCAGGGAGTTTGCATGCCGTAAAGTGCCATGCTGCTTCAAGTGCCAGGAGTGTCGTAGCGAAGCCGATTATAATCGGATAGAGTAGATTTTCAAACATATAGTTTGAATTATTAACAGTTGCTATTCAACCCTGATAAGTAACGATTATGATAAATCATAATAGTCGTTATGAAGATAGACCGTCGAGATTCATTGGTTTAGGATATTTTAAAACATCATCGACTGTTATTCTCCTAATACAAGTCCATCCATCATAACATAATCTTCATATATAGAAATATAGCAACAAATACCACGCATAACATAATTACTCATGCATTGAAGTAGTTTAATTACTCTACAGTTTTCAGTATTATTTTCGCAATTAATGGTTCACAATCCTTTTATTTTTATTTTCAACTTATAGAAAGTAAGTATGATATCAAATACAAAAACGGTAGTTATAAGTGCTATAGCTATTGTAGCAGTAATAGCACTGTTTGCAGCAACTCCCTTTGTAGTAGCTCACCAAGCACAAGCATTCCGTGGCGGCTTCGGCGGCTTCCGTGGCGGCTTCGGTCGCTTTGGTGGCTTTGGCGGCGGCTTCTTCCCCGGATGGGGTGGCGGCTGGGGCGGA
This sequence comes from Candidatus Nitrosopolaris sp., assembly GCA_049696495.1. GTDB lineage: Archaea > Thermoproteota > Nitrososphaeria > Nitrososphaerales > Nitrososphaeraceae > Nitrosopolaris. The sequence goes on along the minus strand of JBAVTY010000357.1, from coordinate 6,336 downwards.
TGGGGCTGTGGCCCTGGTTGGGGCAGCGCCTGGTAAAACAGGTCCCTCTTTATTTATTTTTTAAGACAAGAGAATGTAAATTCGAGTTTTGTATTTTCGTGTTATGTTGAAAGACATGTAAAAGCCTTTTCCAATTTTCTATAGTTAGCCGATCATAAGGAATCATTATGTTGACAATAAAAATCAAAATAGATAGATTATTTGTTGGGTTTAAGTGGGATAGGCGTGATTGCTTGAACATAGTCTACAATACCCACAGATTAGCTAACCTTTAATGATCGATGGTTTTCTGGACGAAATCTCATATGTCTTCGTTGCAATGGGTTTGTTTTCACTGGTTTTATCAAACATTTGCCTTTACACCTAGGGAATAAAATACACCTTTACGAAGTCTCAAGAGTGTACGGACATCGAACTACAAGTAACTTTTTTATCACTGACCCTTCAAAAAAACACTATCTGGACCTCAGATCGTAGGTAAGCGCCAGCAACTTAAATGTGATTACCAATAGTTGATATCCGCTTTATACAATTGCAAACGATATACACTATTAAGACATATTACACAGTATGGTCTCCCATATCTGTAATCACCTTCATGCTCAACTAGCCGTAAATGCAGATACTGAAGTCAACCTATATTATAAGACAAAAAGCCGGCTAATATGACAAGCAATGTCATCTGAAAAAGAATTAAAGATTAGAGAAATTGACTTAAGGGATGCAGTTTTTTCTGCAATAACCCTGGCACAAGCAGAAATATCTAAGTCCAGAGTAGGTGCCGCTGTTTTGGCTATCAATAGTAAGAGAGATTCATCAATATTTTCTGGTTGTAATATCGAGATATCTTTCAGCCGTGCTTTTCATGCAGAAAATGTAGCACTTCTGAAAGCAATTTCTAGTGGATATACAAACATCAAAGCTGTTGCTATTACAAGTGATTCAGAGACGAAACAAGGAGCTGCTATGTGTGGATGTTGCAGACAAGACTATATGTATCTGAATCCTGATTGCATGATTTATGTTTTCAATCCAGACAAAAGCCTCAAATTAAAAGTCAAGCTCATAGATACAATGAAGTACCCATATTTATCCAAAGGAATGATCAAGTAGTCTTTGTTCGAATTCAAGACTTGATCGATTTTCATTCGTTATGTTTCTGTTAAGGCTTTATGCAAGGCATAGAAGGCAGCGCATTAGTTGTTCAAGTGGTTAAGTCTAACAATGTTCTATATAACACAATATCACTCATTCGTATGAATTTGTGATTTCCTTTTCCATCTCAAAGGTGGTCGGATCTCTCAAAATTCTTCAAATATCGATTGCTTAGTGCAAAGAAAGATAATCCGTGTAAACTTCGATGGATCGTTAGTCTACAGTAATGAAGTCTTCCTCAGATAGATCAAACCTGATAATTCTTCCAATAACCATATCCAACTCTTGTGTCATTGTCACTTAAATACCTGCATTGGCTATTCCCAAAAATGTGTAAGGCACTGGTATATCCTTGTAGCTCATAGGCGTTTTGCATAGTCATATAATAAAGTATGTGAAATAACGTTAATGAAACTCAAAAAATGGAGTGTGTATATCACCAGAAGGATACTGGACCCAGCAATACCTCTGATATCGAAGGACTGTAGTGTTATTGTTGCAAATCACAGAGGAAGGCCACCTCCTAGGAGTGAACTCTTGAAGGCCGTGCATGGGAAAGATGCAATCCTGTGCACAATATCAGATAAAATAGATACAAAAGTCATGGATGCTGCAGGTTCCAATCTCAAAGTTATTAGCTCTTATAGCACAGGCGTAGATCATATAGATATTAAAGAGGCAACCAAGAGAGGAATTTATGTTACTTTTACTGGCGATATACTCACAGAAGCAACAGCTGATCTTGCGTTTGCATTAATCCTTGCAATATCTAGACGAATTAACCAAGGACATGAACTTGTTACGCATAAACGATGGAAAAATGGATGGGATCCACATCTTCTATTAGGTTCAGACGTTCATGGTATGATAATCGGAATCCTTGGGTTAGGTAGAATCGGATCAGCTGTAGCACGCAGAGCCAACGGGTTTGATATGAATATTATTTATCATAATAGCCATTGTCGAAATATTCAAATGGAAGAGCAAGTTGGTGCCAAATACGTCAGTATGAACGAACTTATAGAAAATAGTGATTATCTTTCTCTCCATTGTTCTTTGAATAGCGAGAGCTATCATTTAATTAATGAGTCAAATCTTAGACGAATGAAAAAGGAGTCTTATATAATTAATACAGCACGAGGTCAGATCATTAACGAGGCACATCTGATCAAAGCGCTAAATAAAAGATGGATTGCAGGAGTAGCACTAGATGTCTTTGAAAAAGAACCACCATCACCAAATAATCCATTATTGAAAATGAAGAATGTTGTGTTATTGCCTCATATAGGCAGTGCTACATTTTTGACTCGAACAAAAATGGCGGAAGTAGCAGCCAAAAACTTACTAAATGTCTTGAATGAAAAAATGCCAATTTACCTTGCAAATCCACAAGTAGATGGCAAACAGCTAGCGCACGAATAAGCGGACGTATAAGCATGTCCCCAAAATCTAGTATTATCTATTCAAATTTCATTTTATATAATATTAAATACGGAAGTAAAAGTGGAATAGTTAGATTGATTCTAGAGGCGGCGAATTCAAGCGGAGAAACAAACAGGACCAGTTGGATGTACAAATCACATCTAGCTTCTAACCATCTGAAAGAATATCTGAACGTAGCTTAGGAAAACATACAGTGTTAGCACTTGCTATGGAGCACTCCAACTTACAGGTTCGGATTATATGCAATAAGGATGTACCGGTATTGCATAAGTTCTTTGAGTGTAGCAACTGCACACAAGATGATTTAAGCTACGTATCACTGCCAATCATGCACCACTACTCCTCATACAGGAGTGTAGGGAGAAATAACAAAAATTACTAATTTAGTTTCAGATGATTGTACAGTAACGAGAGACAAGTCTAGGCATCCTGAAATCATATAAGAACGAAGAGGATTCTAAGGATATGAATAATCCACTGTTAATATTGGTTGCGATTATTTTTGGCCTGTCAATTCTAACGACAAATATTTCTAATAATTTCGCAATGGCCGCAAGCAAAGGAGGTGTGTTCGTAGTCCAAGAACAAGTGAGCACAGGCAGTCTCAACTTGGACAAAGAAATTAACAAATTCTACCATTGTATATCAAAAACACACGAGGACCCCCCATCCATACAATCAGTAGACAATTGCTATTATCAAACTTCAATCGGCTATTATCAAACTTCAACTGGAGGAATTAGTGGCGGCGGCAACAGCAACATTCAATATAACAATGGTGAAACACATTCGACAACTGTCGGTAGCTTAAGGGCTGTTCCACCTCCTGGTGTTTTGGTAGAAGTTACTCAATCTCCATAGAAAGACCATAAAACTGGCAAATAAATAAATAGGCATCCACGAACTGACATGATCGTTAGTTTGATTGAGGATTTTAGGTAAGATATACGGTATAAAACGGGAATTTAGCTTTTATCTAACGGTGGGCCACCTTATAGCTTCAGCGATAATCAGCTGCGTTTATGATCACAAATATAAAATGTTCTCTAACTATATTTAACAACATGAGAATATTCAATGCCAGTCCACGATTCGGCACACAATTGACTGAGGATGAAATAAGGAATTTTTTGAGCAATAACAAACTCAATATCCATCTTGGTACAATTGACAATAAAGCAGATCCAAATATTCATCCAACATGGTATTACTTCGATGCCACTAACAATAAGTTTTACATAGAGACTTCCAAGAGATCAAAAAAGATAGAAAACTTGAGCAGAAAGAATATCGTCTATTATTGTGTAGATGACCCAAACCTGCCATACAAAGGAGTTAGAGGTAAAGGAAAGGTGAAAATTCATGAAGACATTAATCACAATATACCAATAGCTGAAAAGATAATTGTCAAATATCTCGGAAGCCTTGCACATCCTATGGCAACCTCTCTCATAGGCAGCATTAAAGATGGAGATTCGGTTATCTTAGAAATCACGCCCAGTTACTATTCTACATGGGACTACAGTGAAAAGAAAAGACAATAATATTATGGAAATTTTATACAATTGAAAAAAGAAAGCCTGCCACAGGCAATTTGAATTTCTAATTTTAGAAATAAAAGATGATAGACAGATGACTTTGCGATTATAACAGTAGCAGAACTTCAGCTAAAGTCGAGTTTCTAACCGCTTTAATGACTTCTGGCTGGTTCGAGATCGGAATCTTTGGATGTTCTATTTTGACCTGTCTAATTAACCATCCCTCTGGGCTGAGAGTATGTTATCCGCAATCCGATATGATCGAACTAAGAGAAGTAACGGTTAAGACTAAAATGTGGCCAGTCCTTATCCTCAGATATCATCACGTCGATACGGGGTCCTGATCTTTAGCTATTTTTGTCTTTTTGTTTGACATGCTCCGGTGCACGAAAATATTATCTGTTTGTAGGTCAAGTATAAATTACACTAACAGAGCGAGCAACAACGCCTACAAATCCTATAGCAAACAAGGTAAAGTCAGAATATACTGACAGTTTGGTGTTGCAACCTTGTTGTGAATGTCATAGATGAAATAATATCAACGATAGTTTTGCATCGATTCTGGACCATCACATTAACCTCCTCTAAGCCTATGTTGTAATGAATATCTTGTACGCCATATTCATTATTTCCGAAAAACACGATTTCCCTAGAAACAAAAAAAGGAATGTGTGTCGCTCTGACTATACTCTATCTATTCATAACAATTAGTGGTTCGTTGGGAATGCTTTTGTTACAGCACCTTGGGTTCCATAGATTTGTAGAAAGCCATTCGAGGCACCAAAGTAGAATCCCAGTACTCTATGAGTATTGTCCTGTTGAATCTGTGACCAGCTAAGACCATGACCATCTAATGTTACACGAAATGGTTGATCAGCTCCAGATGGATTTTTAGAATCCAGCGCCCACCGTGGTATCTCTACAGTAAGTATCCCATACGCCGATTGGTGCTGTGTTGGAGCTAGGATAATGTCAAGACTAGTTCTAGGTTGATCTGGTACCATTGCAACAAGTTGCCCTAAATTGATGCTATATCTTACTGAAATATGTGGACAGCCACTGCACCATGTGCGAGGAGGATTCAGGGGATAACTGTTAGTATATCCTGTTGTTACAAGACTCTTTAATGCCTGTTGTTGAGCAGGGGTGATTTGCGCATTAGCCGCTTGAGACGACAATGTCATGACGACAATTGCTGAGACGAGAGGCAAAGCCAAAGCGAAAAATCGGACCAGAGCCTTTTTTTCCATCTTATTTACTTGTTCGAAATTAGTTTTGGTCTCTATCATTCTTAATGATAGGGGCTCACTCTGGTATTTAAAGTTTGGATTACTGCTCTGTATTCCTGCCTCAATCTTGTACTAAATTTAGAGCACTAAACAAAAGCATGTGAGGAAAGTTAGCCCTTTTACATTACCTACGATCGGCAATATTGAGTTTCTGTCTGACATTATTTTATACTTCCTTCGGTACGCAACTCTGTAAGTATTTTCATTAATATATCATAGTCTACATCTACTTCATTCAGAATAAGAGAATGATCTACCTTCCCAGATTTTCGGATATATTTTTCAACCATTCTCTTTTTCTTTTGATATTGTCTCGTCTGCATGTATGTGAACTACCACCTATTAAAACAGGTGGCTTCTTTTGTCATAATTGCATTCCTGTCTATGCTAGCAAAAGTTCTTAACTTTAATTTGGGCATGTCCACGGTTACCCCTACTTTAGAAATGTATCCTAAAGCCCGATAGGCAATATTGAAAGCGGCGTTTCTATCAGCATTCTCTTGACCGCATTTAGCACAGGTAAACAATCCTTGTATCTTCCGTGCACCTTTCTGATAGCATTTTCTGCAATATTGTGAAGTCCTTGCTTCTGACACTTGAATTACCTTAATACCTGCTAATGCTGCTTTGTATTTTATGTATTGTGTTAGTTTGTAGTATTGAAAGCCGGACAGCTTTCTGTTAAACTTTCTTCTTTGTGTATTCTGTTTTCGTCTACGCAGGTATTTGATATCACCTAACACGATTATGGCATTAATCTTAATAGCTTGTTTTACAATATCTCTGCTAATGTTGTGCATGATATCATTTGCAATTCTCTTCTCATGACTTCCTATCTTTTTGATTGTATCTATCGCTTTCTTTATCCCTAGTTTTCTTCGTAACCAAAAGTAATGACCTCTAACACGGTT
>JBAVTY010000356.1:0-6600 GCA_049696495.1 Candidatus Nitrosopolaris sp. | reverse complement strand
CATACGCACATCTAACCAAGACAAGAACGAGTCCAAGTCCATCTTATTCTTCATAAATAAAGCAGCATCGTTTGTAGCATTTTTCCCTATACTCGTTGCTAGTTCTATTATTTCTTGCTTGTTCGTCTTTTTAAAAAGCTCAGCGACAACAGGTTTAAGCATCGATATCAGTCCAACTTTAGATTCATACATGTCCCATTCTACGTATCTTTGAAGAATTTGATTAACTATTGTATTTAGACTAATGTGACGTAACGTCGTTATAACATTCTCGTCTAATTGAAAAGTCATTGTTATATTCCTTTTGGCACGGTCTGCAGGAGGTAAATAGGTAGACATACAACAACAGGATCGATACAGTAGTTCTAAAAGCTTTTGTGCTAGAGGACAATTGAATCCAAAAAACTATCTCCAGATTTTTTGGTTATGTTTTAAGCATTATCTATATTTCTAAATCGCCTTTCTAACCCTTTTCTAGTAACAGATTATGTCCACATATGTTGAGTTTTCCTGTATCTTCAGACCTTTTTTTCTTTGTGTTCGATATATAGGGCACTCCTTCCATGCTGCTGTAACGAAAAATCCGAGATAGATAAATTACTGCTAACTAATTGAAAAAGCAATGGATCGAATTTCGGCCCTCATTGTTGCCAGTTTTTAAATAATCAGAGTATGGAATATGGTGAAACAATATATTATAACAGCACATATAACAAATGAATCATGATAGTATAACTAAGCCAAAGATTACAACAACTTTCTGGCCCACATCTATCGCATTATCGAATTCCTTGTCCGATCGGATAGATGTCACAAAGGAGTATAATTACAAATTAAGCGAGCCAAAATTGGTTTTTGGAATTTACGCCATAGTAGTAATCATTCTGACATATTAATCTATGGCAAAGAAACTCCCGTAGCTTTTAATTGATCCATTACATATCTGACGTTGTTAGGCGATACTCTCTCTACAGTTTTGTCTTTTATGTGGTATAACATTGCATTTATGAGTCCAGCTACCATGTCCGCATCATAAAAAGCACTTGCTTGTGAGAGCAATTCGGCTACTTTCGATACGTCAGTGCGATCAGTGATCTTTCCACTTGTAATTAATCCTCCAAATTTTTGTACTGATTCAAAAATTCCGATGTTATATGCTATAAATGCAATTTTCTCAGGCGGTAGGACATCATCGATGGATTCCATTATATTGTCAAATAGTCATTCCAAAGATAATAATTTAGTTATAGTGATACGTGCCGGTGTATATTTAACGTATTATCATTCCACTATATATTTGAGCTTATTACGCTACGGCTCATTATTTGGAAGATTTTTTCTTATCTCTGCATAATAAATAACAGTGTATTTGTTACACGGAAACCGAATAAGATTTTTTTACCTTGGGAAAAAGAAGAGCTAGTTGAAACAAGTTTAATAACTAATAAGTGCCGGGAAACCAGATAATTCGACATCTTGCTATTGTTTAAATCCAAAACACGCAGCTTATGCAAAAGAGAATCGGGATAGGCGGATTCTGAACCACACAATAGCAAACTACCCCTAATCGTCTCTTTAAGCCAAATCTGCGCTAAAATTATTGTTATGTATTATTAGAATAAATAGTATTGTTAATTCTAAATGTTATCGATACCCAAAGGAAAGCGATATTCTGACTGTGTTTTTCTATTGAATATATCGGATTTAATTATCGACAATTCCTCAAATACTCTTAACACTTGCTATGGAGCAGATATACGAGAGTGGGAGATAGCAAAAGAACTACAAAATAACTGCAGTACTATCGCAAGAACAGCACTCGCAGATGTATTAGTAGTGTATTGCTATACAACCAAACCCATATCAATGTGTTAGAATTTGGTCGTGGTGACTATGCTATCCTCAAGTAGCTAAGAGATTTTCATTATACTATTATAATTGAATCATCTATATATTCGTACGATGACTATACTTGGCGACAATTATCGCTGGATACATGGGTACATAATACGCAGACCAACCAATTTCAGTTGGGTTATTAAAGACAAACTAGCCGGAAGCGGCAGACCCATGACTTATCGCCAATTCTTATGGTTAGTAGCACAAGGGATTGACAGCATAATTACTGTAAGAGAAGGACCTCTATCATCAGACTGGTTTATTAATACCAATATTGCTGCTAACTTGAATGATAATGTTCACTTGAACGTAAAAGATTATGGTGTTCCATCACTTGAACAGTTATACAATACAATCGATTTTATGAAAAAACAGATAGACAAAGGCAAACGCGTTCTGGTTCACTGTGCCGCTGGTAAGGGAAGAACAGGAACAATTCTAGCTGCTTATCTGCTCAAAGAAGAGAACTTAACTGCTCCTCAAGCCATCAGTAAAATAAGGAAGCTTCGACCTGGATCTATTCAGACAAAAACACAAGAAAAGTGTGTAGAAGCGTTTGAACATTATCTTAGAAGAAGCCCAAAGGTACATAAATAGAATAACCATTCTTTTATTTTTATATTCATTAGTGTACGGCCACTTTGGTAATCGGCCTTGAAGAACTAAGGCTCATGTTATTATGTTTTTATAGTTAATTAAATTGAGTCATGTTAGTACTTTGTCAATCGTAGGAGTTGAATTCTTTCAAGACTGCATTCTCTTATAGTGTTAACAAGTCGTCATGTACTCCCGGATTTCTAGCAGGTTGTCCTACTTCCAGTAAATATCCATGAGCATGAATTCCAGACTGCATCTGCTATAACTGTAGGCAGTAATGCCGTCTCCACATCTTTTTGGAGTTTCATTGCCGTAGAAAATTTTTTAATATCAGCATATGAAAGGGTATTAGACTATGTCTGCCATATGTAGGTTGCATGACAGATATTGCAAAAAAACTAAAAAATGCAAGTCAGGATGTTGAAGCAAAAATAAAGACTGAAGAAGAGCATGCAGAGGGTAAGCCTAGTTCAGAAACACTCAACAAAGCTAAGGTAAAAGTAAGAGACGCTTTAACATAAAGCATCCTGAAACTTAACATTCTTATTTTTATGATCATATTGATATCATATTTCCAATTTCATATCTGTGGTTGTTCTTGCGTGAATACTTTATGAAAAATATGCAAATAGCCATATTCCAAGTGCATTAAACGCAATGGATGCAACTTCTTTTCTTGGATTTCTGCTACTTAGATTGCCGTACACATTCTCTTTTGGAATGACCGCATTATCCTTTTTCGTTATAGTACTCCTGTGAGGTTTCCTTCAAGGTTCAGGGTTATGACTTACAGATGAATTTCTGAAAAGAACTTGGCAAAGGCTGTGCGTTGACGCGTTGGACGTGGTGAGTCGGGACGTAAACAAAAAAATTCGTTCACATTTTTTTTGCTGCATACAAGATATACCTGACTCCTCTATAATTTTCTCTACTTGTTTGTGCAAACGCGATGGAATAATTCCGGGTTCGGTGTCAGCACCCATAACAGATTGTTTTACGATATGCTTTACTGTGCCAGCCTTCTTTGCTTCTGATATTAAGTTATATGAAAGCTCTACCATATTCGGCTCAAATGGTGTAAGTAAAAAGAGTTTATTAATACCGTTAATAGCTTTACTAAGAGAATCTGGTTTACTATAATCCATCTCTACCAATTCTGCTCGTTGACCTATTACCTTGACAGCATCATTAATTGATCGAACAGCCGCCCTTAGTCTAGTATTTCTGTCTGCAGGAGCTAAAAGCTGCTTTACAATTTCAAACCCAACGTTACCAGTAGCGCCGGTTATCAAGATATTACCTTGGTTACTGTCAGACGCCATTCAATACTTAAAGTCAGAAATTTTATTTAACCTTACTGGTAGGCAATATTCTAGTATGTCATTACTAGAGAATAGCGTACTACTCAATCTAATGTATTAGTAGTTGGAAGAACCGAACAAAGTGTTAAACTGATATAATCTTAGATACAGTATAACACCTGATCCTATGACGGGTGTTCTTGATTTTATTGGGTTTTTTCTAAGGCATCCTTTGTGGACACTCACTAATGCCAAGATCGTTTTTCGCTACTGGGCGAGAAGGAACGACCGCCCAGAAAAGAGGTAGACCAATAATCTCAGTTTCCGTTTCTGTGGTCTTGGGGTTTGGTGTTGGTTTTATATTGATGGTTTTCAGTATATGATATCTAGTTTCAAAGGGCCTGGCTAAAGTGCTGAGGTACTTTTAGTATGCCAAAAGGAATACGCCTTAGACGTAATATGTATTTAGAATGGAACATGATGAAGAAAGAATGCATCGTTTCAAGAATTGAGACGTCTCAAAGCACTTAACTATTATAAGTTTATAGAAATACGTCAGATTATGTCAGAACATACTGGAAAGGACTTTCCTGATTGGGAAAATCTATACAAAAGTCAAAGTGTAGAGACAATGCCACGGTATAACGAAAATTTTGATTCTGATTTAGAAATGGAATTAGATGAAAGAAAGATTATTGCTAATGAAGGTAAAAAATTCCTTGACCTTGGTACCGGTCCGGCAACTCAGGCTATATGGTTCGCCAAAAGAGGCCTTAACGTTGTTGGTTCTGATTTATCTGAAGCTGTAATTAACAGAGCAAGAAAGATATATGATAGTGAAAAAAATGTTAATTTCATAGTAGACGATATTTTAAATACCAAGCTCGAAAGTAATGAATTTGATTATGTTTTTGATAGAGGCTGTTTCCATGTTCTCGTTCCAAGAGATAGAAAAGAATACATAAACGAAATAAAACAAATCCTGAAAGATAATGGGATATTGTTTTTAAAATGCTTTAGTGACAAAGAACCTATGCAAGAGGGTCCGTACAAATTTTCTCAAGATGAGATAAGAGACTTATTTAGTGAATCATTCAGAATAGATAGTATCAAAGAAACTGTTTATCAAGGAACCTTGGATCCGTTCCCAAAGGCATTTTTTGTTGTTATGATAAATCGACAACGTATAGTATCTGAATAAGAGTTGAGCTGCAGACGTAAATTTCTTAATTCAATTCTATTTGCGGAAGATAGCAGGATATCAAATTTGGTCAAATATTCTCAATTCGAATCATATTATGAAAGAATTACTGATATCACAAGATCTGAGATCCTAAAGCTGACGTTGGTTGATTCAGGCTATAATTTGGTATTGATGGCTGCATGTACTCGAACCACATCTTCAGTTTGTCTATATGGTAAATGGAAATATGCTTTAACATAACCAAGCAGTTGTACGAATGAATCAGAATAGGGCAGGTATACATTATCTGTTTGAAAATTACGGGGTGATGATAATTGACAATGTACCAGACATGCGTTACATGCGGAGACCTCGCCGAGGAACAAAGAGTGGTAGTCGTAGAAGACAGGCCAAATAGAGCTATTGCACGTTGGTTCTGCAGAAAACATGCCTATCGATAGACATGATAATCGAATTTATAATATCCTGCCTACTACATGTTCAACGATTGGTCTCGGGACAACTATCGAGACCAACCGATATTACGGTCACAAAACAATGATATGTCTAGTGGACGAACGATTAATGGTAGCGTGATTGCGGCATATTATTTGGGAATGTTCACCACGTAGAATGAACGATGTCCTAAATGTCGTGGGCAATTTCCAGTTGTGGATGTGTAATGGATGGAGTAGAATATTATAAAGGACCACCTAGGTGTTTTAAGCTTGTAATTGATTCAGACGGTTGCTTAACATCGTTGCTTGTTTAGATATATCCAATTGCTTCGCTGTTAAATGGATAATGAAGCGCTGTTTGTTTATGGCTAGACGATGTTATAACGCACAATACAATATATGATCTTTAAAACGCAACAAAGCGCATGTGTTGACAATCGCTTTGATAATTTATACAATATTTGCAGCACCCAAGCGCAGTTAATTACGTATTATTGTTATCCATTTGCATCCTGGCAACTAAAGGAGTATTTTCTGGATTTATATCAACTATTGTGGCTTTATTTTTAGCATAAGAATGCATCGTATCAGTCGGCGATGCGACAAGCGAAGTACGACTTTGGATCGAGGGGCATTTTTCACCGTATTTTTGCTTCTCGCTTGACTTTCCATTCTCGCCGACTTTCGACGTTATATGGTTTGACATGGTATTTAGATCCATTTAATACCAACATATATATGAGGCGGGTGCCAATAGTGATATAGTGATATTAAATGGTAGACAATAAATCTAAAGACGACATAAGCACTACAACGAGGCCAACTGAAGCAGCTAACCTATATGATACAGTAAAACAAAACTCCATTAGAATAGTAGACGAGTTTACAAAAGCTCAACCACAATATACGCAATCAGTCTCTAATCTACAGCTTGACTACGTCGCCGCAGCAAAGAATACTATCCAGAATATCGTTTCAGCTCAAAAGATGTTAACTAGTAATGGGAGCTTTCCTATAGTAACACCACAATACACAGATGAGTTTGTAAAGCAATCAAACGAAATCACCGAGAACATAGTCAGTGCAGTTCGTATCAACAACCAGCTGACAGTCAACGCAATAAATGCAGCAGCAGAAAACTTCAGAACTCTTAATCGAACAA
>JBAVTY010000355.1:0-2106 GCA_049696495.1 Candidatus Nitrosopolaris sp. | reverse complement strand
TGCTTACCGCTAGCCTCTTAGTACATTGAACGGTTGCTGTTTCAGACCATGTTTGATTCTCTTTCCATCTTCTTATACTTTCTTTCAACCGATGTGCAGCTCTACACTTTCTCATCAAATGGTACACCTACGTCTATTCCAAGATTGTTCATTGTCTCTACCCATTCATTTTTGTGTTGGCTTGCAGGCGGCATACATCACCATCATGGGCAATTTGACAGCCGCTTGAATATGGCCCAGTCAGACGACCTCACTCTCTATCGAGTATGCTAATCTCGAGCCTAACCAACAATACTACATTAGCCTGCACCGATCAAATAACCTCTATATCTGTATCTATATGAGGATGTAAATACATATAGATATACATATATAGTTCAATACTGTATTAGTTACTATGAGTGTTGACAGCAAAGAAGACGACTTCTGCGCGTGTCGATGCTGAACAATTCAAGGAAATCAAGAAAGCTTCAATCGATTTAGAGATTAATGTCTCAGAATTCTTTTACGCCTCTTGAAGGAAAAACTAGCAAGGGTGGTAGAAAAAATTACAAATACAGGTACTAAAGTAACGCTAGTATTTACTGCACTACTTTAGATATTCACTACAGTAGCAATCTCGACTACAAAACGGAATCTTTTCGAACATCGGCTGGAGCTAATCAAATGTCTCCAGATGCGATACAAAATGGACAAAATAATGGTTGAACAACAATTCAGCTATGACTGGCCTTAGATGATTTATTCCATGCCCAGTAAGTTGGAACGTTCCATTACTCATGTTAACATATACGTAATGCGTTTCATCCTGGAACCTTAAGAGCATATCTATTATTAAGGATTCACCAGGTCCTGAAAACCCAAATCGATTAAGATGAGGCGGCTTTAATCGGCCATTTTCATCACATTGATTACTTGGCTCTCTAATCTGTCCTATGTTGAAAGGATAGTTTTCATAAATACGTGTATTGTGACGTAAGTATCTATACTTGTCACCCAGATCCCTTATTAAAGTCTCTTTGAAACTTTCATATACATTATTCGTTGACATACACGTATGTTGTAGAATGATATATTTTTCTTTTCTTCTTCGTGTAAAAGACCATGTGTTGTTGCATGTTTATCCTTGTAAAGCCAATAAGAATATTTCTATTAAATAAAAGATAATCTTTTATTCGAGCTGTTAACCGTCTGCTTAAGAAATTGAATGTCCTCGCTGCCATGACATAATGACGTTCTGCTCCGATTTCGATAGATTGCGTGCTCTTGAATTAATCGCTGTACAAGCAAAACAAAAGAAGATGGCTTAGTTAAATGGGTAGAACAATTCCTTCATTTAGGATAGCAAGTTTATTAGAAGAAAAAGGATGGAAATCATTTCGAAATTTACTGGACAAGTCAGACAGCAAGATATTCGATGGAATATTTCGATTGCTCACTTGTATAATTCGGCTTCCTCTTATTCTGCTAAATACAACCAATTTTTATGTCCATCATATTTCATCACTATAAACAGCTTGCAAGGCTGTCCAAGGTAACCGTATAAGTGAATGATAATCTGCGCTCAGATCGGTTTACATTACAACTATACAATAAGATAGACTAGATGACAGATTGAAAGATTATTACAAAAAAACAAAAGGAGGTCAAGATTGTCTCAGTAAGCTAGGCTGAACCATGCAGCGCACACGACACAACCTTCGTCGCGTCGTCGTGGTTGTGTGAGAACAAATCTCTTCGTAATGTAACACAATTTTACAATTCACCAATCCGTTTCTTCTGTCTTGTAAAGACTAATCTCTAGGTATTTCTCTTGATTGACAAAACCCATCATCCTAACAAGTTCTGTTGTGTGAAGCCATGCTAATTCTTTTATGTAATCTTCTCCCATTAGGAGTAGGCCAGCTATATTCAACAATTCTAGTGTTCTTTTAGGCATCTCTACTGCCCTTTTCATCATTCTAGTTGCAATTTGTATTTTCTCCTTTTCATCCCAAAATCTTCCAAGTTTGTACTTTCCTGTCATAACTTCCGGTTTGATTTTTATCAGGCCCACACCCTTCACAGTTGCCATTTCAGGCGTTAACCTTTCATAACCCCCTTCAA
>JBAVTY010000354.1:0-2754 GCA_049696495.1 Candidatus Nitrosopolaris sp. | reverse complement strand
CTCGATGATATGAAGATACGAACGATAAAACATCTTACCGTTAATCATGAGAGGCAATTTGTAAATGTTGTAATTAACGCTCTGGAATCACAAAGAAAGAAACACCCAAGCAAATAGATGCTTACCTTATACCGCCACTTTGAGTGTTGTGGAACTCTAATACATGCGTCTCGCAAGGGGACCTGGGCCTCCAATGGCTTGTCTCCGATAGTCATGAGATCACTAGCCCACCGAAGCCATCTCCTTGTCCCATATCGCCACCGTCTACCGTCCAACGAGAAGCGGAACAATTGTTACACTCTAATTAACACGGCAGTTGAAATGTGACATAATGGTCTTAATCATGTAGATGCTATCACACCCTTATTTGGTGTCTTAGGACTTGGTCATCATCTTTATACTGCCACTACCCGCGATATATCAACTCCAAAATTAGACCAAGCCATGATATATTTGTCAGTTAGCCTATGTGGATCGTGTAGAACGTAGTATCTACCGCTGACTGATGTATAACGACCAGCCAAGACCTCAGCCTCATCAAGCGCCAGTGTATCTCTGAATCGCATGACGTTGTAATGAATTTTTCTCATGGTTACATATGCAATACCAACGTCTCTTTTCATTATCTTGTGTGCAGCTGCTATATCATAGTAGTCAAATTTTGGTAATGCTCTAAGCTTATCCCAATATTTAGTTGGTAATATCGTAGCCAAGGCTTTCTTATTGCCTCTGATCCAGCCAATTGCCATGATAGTCATACCGTTCTTACAACTTACTAGATGTAGATTTTCACAATCGCAACCATGTCCATCAGTACACGCGTAATCCGTTCTCAGATAAGAGCATTCATCTTTATCGTTAAAGATGGCTTAGAACAGCGAACAAGTGACTTTTAGATTGAGAGAACGTAAAAATTTCAGAAATCATACCGTAATTGGTACTGTTGGTTGAAGAATATTCAAAATTAGTGTACTGCACGCTCCCTCCCTCTCTCCATAGTGTTTCACATATTATTACCACATTTTACAAGATGATCATTACATGTCAACAATATCACAAGCGGAAGCATCCAAACCGCTGCAACAAAAAAAGATGCAAGAATGCAACAGATGTAAAGCAGCAGGATTCCCTAATCAGTTGATTGGCTTTGAAATGATAGGAGAAGATATCACCACAGGGAAAATTAGCTCGAAGTTAATAGACGAAAACGGTGTAAAACACAAACACAAATTCGTACAGGATTTACCCGTTGACAAATCAGCAGCTACAACTTCATTTAGACGCAGAAGAGTTGCGGATATAGCTGCAGTTACAGATGTCCTAGAAGCAAGAAAGTTGCTTGCATCAGGTTGGGAATATAAAACGTTCTTTCTTAGATAGAATGAATCGTTTTATCTTATTGTTTTTAATATAATTCCCTATACTCCTAAGGTGGTTTATGAAATCAGCACTTGTTCTAGATTTACTTATTTTGAATTTGATCTTATCGTTTCTGACATATTCGAAGATACGAAATTCTAAATTCACATTCACCTCAAAAAATAAAAAAAAGTTAACAAGCGTTTCTTCTCCAGCAAGGCTAATCGAAGTAAATCATCCTGATCATACATTGATAACATATCCCAATCTAGGACATCTATTCTACCCTTCATCTCAGTGGTCGACTGGAATCGGACCGTTTGAACCTTATGTTTTACCAGATATCTACTCATGGCTTGAGGCTCATTCTGGGTTTACAAATAACACTACCAACAATACTACTATAACGGATCTTTCAATGAGTCCATAGATAAATCGAAGTGATACAAAAAGAGGAACGACAAAGGAAGGTGAGATTAGGATGATACTTGATTATTTCGTAAGGAAATTGAATTCAATAACAAACAAGGATATGATGAAATAAAGGATTTAGAGGCTATCCGAAAATTAGTTGATGACCGCAGCAACAACATATCTTCTATCGCGGAAACGATGGGGAATATATCATGTATTTTATAGTGATTGATTATTTTTAAGAACAAATAATATCTAATTGCAGATGCCATTAAGCAGCGGTCGCTAGCTGAATCAAGATATGCAAGGAGACTTTGCAGTCAAAGTCATGTTTTGGATGGGTGAAACCATGGACTCGATATGATAACGCCGAGCAAATGGCATGTTGTCGTTATCGCACGTAACCATACTAATTATTTAAACGTTACCAATAAATTCGGATTCGATCAAATCATTGCGCAACCACATAGCTTATTGGGCCTGTGCGAATATCTCCAGCATTTGTTAATATAGTCCCGGTTCTGAGGGGTAGTCAATATCGACCGATCGATGGTTTCTCCGATGGTAAATGGGATCCAATTAGATTTGCGGATAGAGATCTCAATAGAGATCTACTTTTGTATAAATTACATGGTTCCGTAACATGATTGCGGGATGAGATAGGACGATACAGAAGAAATGAGAAACCAATAACAGAGCCGCAGAAAAACATGATCACGGATGAAAAAGAAGTTCCGTTAATTTCTTATCCTGGAAAAAAATTAGAATATACAAAAACCTCTTGGAAATGGCCTTTCTTGTACAAAATATAAGACCATTTAATCAAGATTTAATTAGAAAACAAATGCTATTTGGTATATTAATTCTTGACACTCATAGGGTCCAGATTGCGTGTTCTGATGAACGATGAGTGCATCTCTTGTTACAATTCGACCCCCGATACATGATCCATTCTTTATATCACGTACGACAATTGCTGGG
>JBAVTY010000353.1:0-3371 GCA_049696495.1 Candidatus Nitrosopolaris sp. | reverse complement strand
CGCAACTGTCAAGAGTACTGCTAGACCTATTGGGCCTCCGATTTGACGAGAGGTGTTGATCAATCCTGAAGCCAGGCCTTCTTCCCCTCTCCTTGTTCCTGTGAGTGCGGCTATGTTGATTGCGGTGAAACCTAATCCAGCTGCAAACGCTATGACGAGCAATGGTACGAGTAATCCAAAGTAGCTTTCTGCGAGAAAGATCTGAGAAAGCAATAGATAGCCGATTGTCTGCAAAGTCATCGCTGAAATTAAGATTGGTTTGACACCGAAGCGATTTACGAGTCGCGCTGACAAAAATCCAGAAACGACTAGAGATACAACACCCATTGGGGCAAATGCAAGACCGGCAGAAAGCGCAGAGTAGCCGAGCACCTGCTGAAGATAATTCGTGAGGATAAATACCATTGCTACAAATGCCGCTACCTGAAGCAAGCCGACTATGTTTGCTCCAAATATTGAGCTTCTTCGTACAAATCCGAGGGGCATGAGAGGTGCCTTCGAGCGATACTCTATCAAAAGAAATGCAGCTAGTAGTATCACTGACAATAAAAGAAGCTCAAGCGTTTCAAGAGATCCAATGCCGATATTCTGTGCAACGTTGAGAGAATAAACAAGTAACATTAGCCCAGCTGTTACTGAGACTGCCCCGAAAATATCGAGATGTCTATTTTCGTAGTTTATGCCCCCTACTGTACTTGAAATGTACTTGATTGATAGCAAGGATACAGCGACTCCTATTGGTACATTAATGTCAAACACCCATCTCCATCCCAAGGTTGCGGTGATTGCTCCTCCCAAGATCATTCCAGCTGTAAAACCTGAACCCATCGCTGCCGCAAAAACAGTTAGGGCTCGTTTCTTTCCCTGCCTTCTGGAAAGGCTGAAACTAGAATTGATAGTCCAGTTGCAGAAGCCATCGCAGCGCCAAGTCCTTGAACCATTCTTGCAACGATCAAAACAATTTTAGAAGGTGCAAGGCCTCCTGTCAACGACGCCAGAGAAAACAGTAGATCTACAAGACGAGGCTCATAATACGTAAACCGATTTTATCTAGCTGTCTCATTCATCACGAATCTGTTAACATATCTGACACCCTTACGAATTCATGGCTGATTTATGCAGCTAGGCTTGCACCAACGATAAATATTTTTGCTCCGTCTATTTAGTTAATGAATACAAAGACAATCATGGCATTCAGCATTATGGGTACAGTAGCACTAGTATTGCTGATTGCTTTCGCGCCTATTGTTGGAGCTATGGAACAGAAGAGAACTTGACTAACGCAGTGAGAGGATACCTTAGATGTATAGGTAGTTGGCCTAAATTATGATACTTAACTTAGATAACCTACTAACTAATTCGATAAAATTTACCAAAGAAGGTATAGTGTCTATTTCAGTCACAGAAACAGAAGGTAAAAATCATATGAACGAAATTATTGTTGGTGTAAGAGATACCGGTACTGGAATACATCCTGAAATTTTGCCAAGGCTATTCTCAAAGTTTGCTTCCAGATCTGAAATTGGCACCGGTTTGGAGTTATTCATTTCAAAAGGTATTGTGCAAGCCCACCATGGAAGGATATGGGGAGAAAATAACATCGATGGAAAAGGAGCTACATTTGCTTTTAGTTTACCTTCGCAATAATCAATGATAAAATACCCATCCTTTACTACTAATTCATCTTTCGACTATTCTGGCATAATATCTCGCTAGTCTAACATTGATATAATTCCTCGGAATAAATACGTTTTACATTAGTCATCAGGTAAGGCGATTACTACGAACTATCTAAAACAAAACTACCTGAATGAATTTGCAACAATTGACTCATTAACGAAGAGGATTTTATACTAGACAGACGCCAAAAAAATCTATTACCCGCTGATCGATCTTCCCACCACCAATCAAGAATCATGTGAAGAAATAAAAAAATTATCCATTTCAGATCGTTTGGATAATATTTACAACGTCCACGGATTTTGATGCCCAAGAACTGTATCAATATTCCAGATAACTGGTTAGAACTTGAGATTTTGACCTAATAAAATATCCATTGAAGTTAGACAAATTTGAACTATATACCGAACAGAACAAACGAATTTGCATATGCACCGTTCCTACGGTAGATATTATTATCGAAGACGATTCTCGAATTTTATTAGTCAAAAGAAGGAATGAACCATTTAAAGATCATCTAGTGCTCCCTGGTGGATTTGTTAACGAAGGCGAAAAAGTCGAAGATGCCGCAAAACGCGAAGCTCTGGAAGAAACGTCTTTAGATGTCGATCTTATCGATATCTTGGGTGTTTACTCAGATCCTACGAGAGATCCTAGGGGACATAATATGTCAACTGTATTCATAGGACGTGGTCGCCGTTCCCACGAACGAATTCTGTTCTGTTATAAATCGTGCAACAAGTGCGTTTAACGGAGCGTCTCCATGATTACTGAAAGTCATTTTGATAGGCACAATGACCCCATGGGCAGGGATTACAGGTATTCCACCTCCTTTGACGTTAGGGACTTGAAATACATCCAAGATTTCTCGACCGGTAGCCTTGAAGAGAATTGGTATTACCTGGTTGATGAAATCATATGGTATGAACCTACCAAATGTATTTGAATAATCTCTCTTAAAGTCAAAGCTATCATTAACCATTGTCGAATTAGGGAAGGTGGTATTTGTGATAGAGAGTGCCTTTGCGAACAAATTCTGTTGAGCCACATCTAGAGAATCCAACATGGATCTTTTATCGCTTCGGAGAAAATGCAATGCTATGGGGCCAAGAACCGATAATCCAACTTTCGCAGTTGGTAGTACATCTACCGGGAAGTAAAGAACAATCTCCTGACTTGGAGAAATAGGTGCGTCGTAGTTAGACAACGCAATGTCGTGATTATATCTATCAGATGTTAGCGGAAATTCGGCTTTGAATCCTGAAGGTAATTTTAATGCTGCAGTTATACCAGCTAAGTCTACAACACCCTCATACTGCAATACAACAGCAAGAGTAGAGTACCCGTCGCCTGCATCGGCTTCTAATTGGAGATTTGAGGCCGGAAGTGGGAAGAAAGTCCCCGCAGTTGGCACTGCGCCGTTAAACGTCGCACTGGTATCAGGAACGAAGGAAGAAGTTCCTTCCTGAGTGAGTGGCCCAACGACAGTTGGAAATTGGAAGTTGCTGCTTACATTACCAGCAGAACGTCCTGAATCGATTAGCCGAGATACGTCACTAGTAGTCCAATAAGATGTTACAAATCTGAATCTATCTGGGCCTACGACCTTGTTGCTCACAAATGAATGATTCAAGTCAAGGTTTTTTGATTTTGTAAATGTTTGCGATGATCTAATTACAGCGTTATGGTGT
>JBAVTY010000352.1:0-2871 GCA_049696495.1 Candidatus Nitrosopolaris sp. | reverse complement strand
TAGCTATTTTCACTATGCCGGGCATCATTTATTATTTATATTCATTGCTATCTCCTTGTTAAGTAACGAATTCTTGTTCATGTTGAGCAGTTGGGATATAGCTTTTGTGTAGATTTCATAGATGATGGTCTCTTGGGCATGGTTAACCTGTTTTTCTTCATAGGCTTTGGCCACCTTTACAAGCTGGCGCGACAGTATTTCAGCAAAGCTATTCGATATATTTGGGGTTTGGTCGATACAATTACGATCCTTTATAATTAGCAAAGAAATTACTGACCTTGCTCTTTCAAGGCTAATTGGAGAAAAGTAACGAGCTATATTCTTTGGCAATGAGTCTAGATCATAGACGAAAAGGTATGCTGCTGCTAAATAGAATATTTGTTTTATCCCATGCCTCTCATACTCTCTCTTCGCGACTACGACAAGTTTTCTAGATCTAAGTATTTTGATATGATAATTAAGAGATGCACTGGTTAGACCTAGTTCGTCTGCCATCTGAGCCTGCGTCATAGGCTTTTGTCGCAGCAAATCTAGTATCGTTCTTCGCATAGGATCAATCAATGTTTTTGCTACTTTTGAGTTATTTACGATATATACCGCTTTCATTTTCTAGTGCGTCTGTCGTATACTTAACTTTAATCATTAGATATATGTATTGCAGCCAGTGATGACGTCTTCCAATTCAGCCATTTTGAAAAGGAACTTTGTTTCTATCGATCATACTTTGCGATTGTAACGGAGTTCTTACTTCTTTCTACTAAAAATATCAAATTTCTTACTATTATCACTGCCAGTCATTTTTCTCAAATTCTCTAAACTACGCTTCTCGAAGTTCTCTTGAAAGTATTTTTTTAGTTTTCGAGCATCCATATCATTTATCAGTATATCGCCATGAAATACGTACTTTTTACCTTTGAATGCACTTATTTTAAGTACGGCATTTTCCTCTCCCTGCGCGGATGGAGTAACTAGCTCCATTGTTAATTCTGGGCCTCTTGAAAGCATTCCGATTTCTGCTGCGGCATGAATAATTTGATCATTATTTTTGTCCCTCTTTGGTCTGTCAAATTGTAGAGTGTACCTGTTAATCCTATCTTCTATTTCAAGTTTCAATTTGTTTTCTTGATTCTGTTTCTCTATCCTGCAAACATATTGATCGAGGCCCTCTATTTCTATGATATTTCCAATAGGAATGTTTTCATCATATGCGTATTCTGGGCTGTCCTTAGCTACCCAAATCATGCCTTCCTTTCCAACGGTTATCTTAAACCTTCCATTATCTCCACTGATTCCAAGATGAGAATCTATGTTTTTTTGTAGCTCGGCAGATGTCATTGCTTTAGTCGGACCTTTGAACCACTGATTTCTGCTCTCCTGAAAATCCGTCAATCCTCTATAATGTACCAAGTAGCACTCCTTTGCGTTCCATCTTCTTACAAGCTGATAAGCGTCAGTTACAGAGATCATTCCAGTATATTCGGGATGAGGATTGTAACTTTGAGTACCTAGAATTAATAGATCTGGGTTCCATAATAAACTCTCGTCTACATTAGGTAATGATAGAAAGTCCCACCCAAATATGATCTTCTTCCCTTTTATTCTAACAACATAGATCACAGAACCAGGCGGTGAATTCTCACCATGTGATGCGAAGACAGGTATTACTGAAAACGGGCCAATTTGAGAAGTTTCGCCAGGCATTATGCTGTTAAAGGAAACAGTCGTTTGTTTTCCTCCAAACTCAGGAAACTTGCCCATAATTTGATCACGGCATTCGTCCGTGCAGCATATCTTTAACTTATCAGGTTCACTGACTTTATTCACGAGAGTAGATAATTCCTTTATATGATCATCGTGTGAATGCGTGATCAATACTGCATTAGGGAAACCGGATAAGTGTGATTTAGATGCAAAAGCATCACTACCTTGTTCTATACTTTTGACTACTCCCTCGCCTATGTCGATTAGAAGATGAAAAACTTCTTTATTAGCACCAGTAGAAGGATTTATACTAAATACCGAACAAGATGTATTCGCAGCTATTTCCATTTTCTTTGCTTCTGCGGCCCTTTCAGACTTTTCTTCATCCCCCATAATCGAAAAATCAGGTAGCGTTCCGTTTATCCTTACTAACAAGTCATTTTCCATATCCTGTGATTTATACACCGGAGTTGTATTTCTGATCGTGAGAGCCATCCATAATACGTTCGACAACATATTTAATAAATCTAACGCATAGATATATCTAATAATATTTAATAATCCGCGTAATACTCTATAAAAATACTATTCCTTCAAATACGGTGTATGTAAATATGTTATAGTGGCCGTAATTCCCTTATATACATAACCCATCACCTTCTGGTTCTAGTTATTAGCGCAAATCAATCAAGTTAGCTCAGGCTTGAAATATACATGTATTTTTTTCCCACACTTAACCTAATACTTAGAGACATCTAATTATTTTCAATATTTCACGTATTTAGTTACATTTCCTTTATATTATGATGTAACTTCGAATAACGGAAGCTCAATGCTAGGAACCATCTTTCTTCATTTGCACTAATGCTCTTGCAACGAGGACGTTTATTAAAATTTCTAAAGCTTTTACAATACAAGATTATGAGTCAGCGTATTAATCTATATGTTTGATGACTATCTTTTTATGTTCTTTTAATATATAACTAATTAAATATGTCATACGAACCCGAAGCCGATGCCAATAAGGGGTTATTTTCGACAATGCCAGGAAAAAAAATGGCTCTGTTGGTAGTGATTATAATTATTGGAGGTTTTTTCGGTGTGCAAGCGATGTTTGGTTTCCCTATCAAGGATTTAATTCGAAGTGATGTAACGGACCAGGAAAAGGTT
>JBAVTY010000351.1:0-2188 GCA_049696495.1 Candidatus Nitrosopolaris sp. | reverse complement strand
CCGTGACCAAGGAAACCATGCCCAAAGCCGTGACCAAGGAAACCATGCCCAACGCCACCAAATGCAAATACTTTTTCGTTTCCAATCATGTGACCCGAGCCAAAAAATATTGATACTGTCACAATAGTCATACCGCTGTAAAAGATTGTTCTTCGATTCATTAATATCTTATTTCTAGAATATGTACATATACATTTTGAACCATTAATCTCTATCTTAATTTCTAAAAGTTTCAGGAAATCTAATCTGCAATCTGTTTGTGATATTAATGTTAGTTAATTAACAGTGACAACGAAGTAACTGTATCCTTAGATTTCAGTTATCATATTTAAAGTAATATATATATCATACGAGTCTGCATTATTATAATTCTGATGCTGAGTCCAAACACCCTCTCGATTCACCTTCTGATTACCTGGCGCAGATGGACGCAACTGAGGCTGTGCTGAAATCTATGAAATAATGCTCGTCGAGCGCCCTCGATGTTCTAAAGAAATGATGCTTATTTGCTCTAAATGTGGATGTCCTATGTTATAGAATTACTTTCGAGTGCCTCAATGCTTGCTTTAGATGGCTATCAAGGTAAGAGAGTAATGAAATGATGATGATTTACAAGATAGTCCCAATTATAAGCGTATGACTTAAGTGAAAGAAAATGTAGATGGCAAGTGGCTTCATGAGAATAACACTTCATTTCATATCAGTTACAGTTACTATAACCGCCAGTTATATGTTCCTTCAAACTCGATTCTCTATGGAAATGTTTCATGACCCTTAAATTGATGTTTCACAAATCAAAGTAGCTGCAATGACATTGGTCATAGGTTGCGGCTAGCTTTGGAATCGTGGTTCCCGGCTAAACGCCGGGGACCAACGTTTAGAATTGTAACATACGTACGAGACATTCGCATCTTAAACACTGATGTTCTACCCGAGATAAAAAAAGAAATGTAGCAGATATAACGTACAATAAGAGGCATAAAGCATGTCACGAGATGAATTAGCAATAACATTTATTGCAAAGGTAGTCAGTTCTGGTGAGAATCGATATTCGATAATTTTCCCTATTCATGTTTATACTAATATTCAGGGCTACCATACACAGTTTTAATGACAAACAGTTGGATAGAGGAGCGAATCACTCGAGCCCACATCACTATCGATTACGATTGTGGACTGGACTGTTCTTCGTTGGACCTTGGAGTTCAGGTGATAAACCTGTTGCAATCATGAGCGCATCTATTGGAATGCTTGGTGGAGCAAGAGCACAGTACCATTTGCGTCAGGCATTCATATTTCTGAACAAGTATCCGATGAACACTCCAGAAGTGATAGTAAACTTTGCACAGAATAAGTTCGACTCAAATGGCAGACTAATTGATGAAGACACTAGAAAACATTTGAAGGGACTACTAGAAAACCTTGCAATTTGGACAAGAAGATTGAGAAAAACAATAAAGCAAGATGTCTTGTGGGTCATGTGAAATGGTTAATAAAAAACTAAGGAAAGTCTCGAGCCTGAACAAGAAGAATAGTTAAAGTACCCAAGGTACAATAGTATTTCCACATGGGCCGCGGTATTGAAGACGAATTAATGGATATCATTTCATACTTTTGATGATATGTCCTAACTTCAGTAAACCATATGAAATCATTATTCTAGTGCGACATACGTATCAAGATGAAGTGTTGATAAATTGGAAAGAGGTAATCTTGTGGGTCGCAGATCGCTGTCTATAAGCTCAATCATGTTGCTACTATTTCGAATAGACCATACCTGAGCGTAGAAAGATTCCATTCGAAGAAGGAGGGATTTGAAGGACTATCTGATATCACTCTGAGACCAGGTTTTTGATATCGTCATCTTTATGTTTAGTCATACCAAGTTATAATAAGATGCAGTTCTCTAAATATTAACGACTACACTATCCGGACTGCCATCCCCATGATCACGATATTAGATTTGATGTAATTATGCGGCAGTGGTCGTGTTTGTAGGATGTGGAGAGCCTAAATAAGGAAATGTCGTAAGCAGGTCTTGGCGAGGGCCTACTTTATCCGTGGTCACTCGACCGTTGGTTAGGACTTCCAGTTGCTTGAACGAGTAGCTGAAGACCACAAGCAGCTTATAGAAAGCCTTAAGTCAAAAACACCAATAGGACGCATCGGAGACCCACAAGAGATTGCT
>JBAVTY010000350.1:0-2002 GCA_049696495.1 Candidatus Nitrosopolaris sp. | reverse complement strand
TATCAGGCGCATATATTCGTCCCAGGCATAGACCTTCGTCTCGACCATTTGTCTGTCTCGTCTCTCTGGAGTCTTGTGGTGAGGATTAATTCTGTACGTTGGTTAGGCTCGAAGTTAACACACATCAATAAGTAGAAAGAGAGTGAGGTCCTGACTGAGCCATATTCGAGCGACTGTCAAAGTACCTTGAGGAAGGTGAATGGATCTATGCCGCCTGCAAGTCAACACAAAAATGAATGGGTGGATTGAAATAGTGAACAGTCTTGGAATAGACGTAGGAAAGAAATGCAGAGCAGCTTTGAAGGTATCAAGCTAAGCAAGGGTTCTACAACAATAGAGATACCATGCCTCAAATGCTCGTTTCAATATCGATTTCCATCTTTTGAGAAGGTAAACCAAATACTAATAGAAGAAGCAATAACCCTTCTTTGCCGATATCAATTGATAATGGTGGAGGTATTTTGTCAATGCCATCTCCCCTGCTTCTCCGTGATAATTTTTGATAAACAACTTTGGCCGATTTTTCAATGTATTCTGGGCACCATAGAGTATCATCAACTCCGACCCCCTTACATCGGTTCTAATAAAATCTGGCATAACGTTCCGTTCTTGTGAGAACTTATCTATTGTTGTAAAAGTGATATTATCAAAGCCGTAATACGGTCCAGTAAGTTCATGGGAATATACGCCAGAGGATATCAAATGAAAACGGTCGATGAATCCGTCGTTGAGTAACACGTTATCAAGTAAGGCTTGGTTATAGTGTGGATTAAAATCGAAAGAATAAACGGTTGCGCCATGTCGTAAAGCGGTCAAAGTCCATGATCCGTAGCGTGAGCCTATGTCTAAAACAATTGAATTAATATCAATAATAGGATAAAGGAACCCTTCACGCAGTTGCTCTTCACCGTCATCTATCATTACTTTGAATTCTTTCCCGCGTATGATAGGACCTAACTCCACTCTCATATCACCTCTCAATCCTGAACAAGTCTTATCCTTTTTACGAGTGCTGCTATTCGCACGCAATCTCTAATTTTAGGATTCTTACTAGAAGATTAGGCTTGCTCCTATAGGATAAGTGGTTTATTGCTGGTGCACCCAGTGCTAGTGAGTAGTACATTAATCACATCGGTCGCCTACGCATTTGAATGTGTTTCATATGGCAGTTATACAATCTTCAAGTTTAGGTAAGTATCTACATTCTCTTCATTGTTTAGATCTAATCCCGTATACC
This sequence comes from Candidatus Nitrosopolaris sp., assembly GCA_049696495.1. Classification (GTDB taxonomy): domain Archaea; phylum Thermoproteota; class Nitrososphaeria; order Nitrososphaerales; family Nitrososphaeraceae; genus Nitrosopolaris. The sequence goes on along the minus strand of JBAVTY010000350.1, from coordinate 765 downwards.
TTGTTATAATATCGAGATAGGCATTTGCAGAGTTCATGCACCATCATAGAATATTGATACATTGATACATTCAATAATGATAAATGCTATGTGAAATTATAGCATGAGGCTCGACACGCGATATTTCCGTAGGTGGAGACAACAACAAGGGCAAATACAACCACAGCCAAAACAAAATCTTGACCACAACTTCTCAGAAAATTATGATATTAACAAACCAGCTGAGATTTCAGACTATATACAAAAACGCTTTCTACCTGTATTTGAGTGGTTTAAAAGTAAGACTCGTGCCAATGTGCGAAGGTTCAAGTTGTGGAGAATCTCACTCATAATTTTGGCTTTATTTATTGTAATATTTGATGTATCGGTGTTAGGTTATTACGACGGTAGACCTTCGTCTTCCGCCACCGCGATAGCTTCGTCTATTGCTGCTGTTCTGATGCTTGGGTCTACCGCATTCGTTCAACTAACAAGAATTCAAGAAAATATGTTCCTATTTAGCATAGCCTCACAAAGGTTAGAAAGAGAATACCAATTGTTTATGTTAAAAGCTGGTGTCTACTCTCCTTCTACCCCGTCTGCCTCTAGTAAGGTAGCTGAAGATGATAAATCTAAAAGCAAATTATTTGTAGAGAATATTGAAAATATTATTTCTAGCCATACTTCAGAATATAGATTCCAATATCCAGCTACCTTTAATCAAGCTCCAGATTAACGGGTATCTATGTAAGTACCTATGTAGCTATGTAGCAGGTATCTATCTAT
>JBAVTY010000349.1:0-5154 GCA_049696495.1 Candidatus Nitrosopolaris sp. | reverse complement strand
AGTTTGGCATATGATGCGGATTGCGGCCCATGTACCAGGTTCAGACATATAGTTGATATCTTAGACAAATATGAAAAGATAGAATTTATTTCGCTGACCAAAGCCGATCAAGAAGGTCTACTTGACGTAATTCCCGTCCATAAACGTTACCTATCATTTCATCTCATCTTCCCCAATGGAGACGCAAAAAGCGGATCTGAGGCCCTTCTTGAACTGATAGTGATACTACCAGGAGGGAAGATCATATCGCCAATAATTAATTACTTTCCAGGAGGAAAAAAGGCTGTACAATTTATTTACAAAAGATTTTCAAGACTACATGATAGAGGTTCATGTAGCATCAACGAAACATAATGCATAATGATATCGAATCGCGTTCTACATCATTTCGGAGGTGAGGTAATTATTTTCGGGGCATGTTCTTTGGCTAATTGTAACACACCTTCAAATGACTTTAAAGATTCATCATATAACTTCTTCTGGAATTCACTGCCTTTGACGCAAAGCCTAGGGTTTCTATCTCCGTGGTCATGTTTGGTATTATTACAGTGGCTGTCCTTTACTTTTCTTTTCATGTTGTTAAATAGCCAAGACATAGATATTATTGCTAGACTGTACATCCTATTCTCCATACTTCCTTCACCATAGTTTAGGGCGCAGTCATCAAAGTTCTTAAATGGTGTATTTGACACTACCGTTGATGCCATTTCTTGCACGAAATCATTGACATTTAATTGAGAATGTTTCTTTATTAGCGCTTGTATAACATCATAGTATGAACAAAATTCATTTTCCTTGATAGTCATTAAAGTAAACCTTACTAATCTAAATATAACGTATTCTTATCGCCTCAAGCCCAGTTATTTGAACTATTCCTGGTTTATCCTTTCTTCTTTCGTGGGGGAAGTATCTGCATTACATTACCTATTTGCATACGTTCCCATGGCATAATTATAAGGACTATTTGGAAGGGAGGAAGATATGATAACGGCGGTAACTGCTATGGTCAGAACCCAATTCGTATTCTATTCAACTATTCTTAATGGGTAGCAAAAAATTAGCGGTTAAAGCAACGAATCGTTCATTCCGTGTTTAAGTTTGACTATTTGGCAATTATTTTAGTCTTCCTTTACCAGCCGGTGAAGTTCTTAATGTCATTCCGCAGCATAGACAGAATCTCTCCGCTGATTGTTTCAACCAGAACAATCTAAGGTTTTTACAAAGGATTTACTAAGGTCATATATAAGAGACTTTGGTGCCTCCTTGTCTCGATAGACTGCAAACACCAATCAGTATCATTTTTAGTTGGTGTTCAATATTCTTCCCTGTTGTTTGTATTTTGATACCATTATCTCAAATAATGATCTAAGAGAACTAATATGAGGTTGGTATTCCCTTTCCAAATTCATGTTCTATATATAATTGGTCTTTAAATATATAATTAGGAATGGTTGATTGGAAGAACGTAGGTGTTCCAATCGCAGTCGCCGTAATTACGCTGATTGGTGGATCTTATGTTTCCATTGTGTCTGCCTTATTCAAACCAAGTATCTTAATCGTAATGATACCCAGTAATAAAGACATTCATAAGGTAAGGATTACTGCGCAAAACAATGGAATAGCATCTGCGAAAGACATGAGACTAACTATTGCATCTCCACATAAAATTGATAATACGGATATTTTTGCTACTGAGAACTATACCAAAATATATAATAACGCTTCTTCATTTGCGATGATCATCCATAGATTTGTTCAAGGGAAAGGTTCTCTTATTAACATAATTGTATCTACAGATCACCGTTCGAATATTACTAAAGATGATCATTACAACGTTTATACCACATACGATCAAGGTAGCGATGTAAACATACAATATGTACTACCCAGACCAGCACCGCCACCGCCTACGTTCCTTCATCAATTAAGTGATTTCTTGAACAGCCCCCTGGGTCTAGCTGCTGGCGCCCTTGTTACATTTGCATCTATTGCAGCGGGGGTTTTGGCCTCTTACATACAATGGCTACTACGACGACGAAGGAAACAGGCACAGCAGTCTAAATATAACGATCGTGATCAAGCAATAATAGCTAACAATGTTTTCCTTCAACTGTGCCAATTGGATGAACTAGATAGAATGTCGAATAGAGACCCTCAATGGCATGATATCGGCCCACTTGCTGATCAAGTAGGGGCAGTTGACAACAAGAAGGACGAAGCTTATATTGCAGAACATGTTCTACTACAACATTTTCATTTCATCGAACGTGATCCCCATAGCAACAATGTAAGACTAACCAAGTTAGGTAGGGAAAATTGTGGTAAAGGGATCTACATCCCTCCATCAGATATACAAAAATTACGAATGCGTTTTAACATATAGATTTGTTGACGTTAGTGTTGAAAAAAAGGGAGAAAACTTGCCTGCCACCTTATTCAGACTTAGATTTCTGTAGCCGCGCTATTACTTATAGCTAAAATACTACCACCAGCAAAATACCTACCAGATGTCGGAAATTACATCGTCATCCAATCAGATATCTATTGCATACTATGTGAAGGCAGCCAATGATAGGTTTGGAAAATATCCAGATATTTCTGCTGCGCTGTCTGAAACCGGGGTTGACTTGGCAGAAACAATACAGTCAGCGTTGATGACTAAAGAAAGCCTTAAAACTGCTGATGAATCTCCTCGATCCAGTACACTTGTCGGTGTGGATAGAAATGCAGGAATAATCTGCCCCGAAATTCTAGCGTGGTCTATTACGATACTAGCTGCGGCGTAGACAGAATGGGTCTTTACCTCGAAGTCAAATCCTAGTTCTAAATATCAGACAGATCCTGAATATACTAATGATAGACCTAGACAAGCATCAGCTACGAACGCAAAACTTGTAGTTCCATACATCCGTTGTTCGATAATAGATGCATTAGGCCGGGCTATTCAAATTGGAAATAGCAAGGAAACTAACTATGAATCAGATCAAGCAATAGATCCTGCTAATATTGATCTAAGAAAAGATTGTGTTTAAACGCCGATAATGTTATCAAGCAGTGCATATTAGTGAAAGGGATCTACCATGATAATCGCTGATCATTCAATTTTGTCTTGGCAGATCCAAATGAATATTTAATTGACAAATAATAGGATATAATGACCTAGCCGGTACTTTCATCGGGCTAAAGAAAGCAGTCTCTTCACATTGGAAGTAGGCATTAGTAGTTAGGTCTAGTTCGCTAGTCCCACTTGTTGAAAAAGGGAGAAACCTATTGCATTTGTTTCAGTTCCTTTCTGACTTCTGAAACCATCTTTTCGAATCTTTCCAATGGATTAAGAACATCATTTATGAAATCGATAGCAGGTTTATGTGGATGCTTCCTTTCCTCTACCCTGTATACTGTATCCTTACCCATTGATATCGAATCTCCGTCGTTTCAGGAATATTGACTAAGGTCGGTCTTCTGAATATTTTTGACCGATTTCAAAGGCATCAGTTATTGCTTTTTTGAAACTGTCAACCCATTCTTGTACATAACTTATTCTTGTTAGTCTTTGCTTGTGAAAGCCATCCGCACCACATGGAACAAATGGCCAGGACATCGTGTGCTTTATCTCGTAGACCTATTTCACCGCGATGATTATGAACAAATCGTTTTTGTAATTCATTTGCGATATTATGAAATGCTGTTTCGCTAGTTATATTGTCAGGTATAGAATGTTGTTCTATGAAATCCACTATTTGTTCTCTTTGAGATTCCAGGAATTGACGTATACTAGATTCCAACGCCATGGCCATAAACACACCTGCAGCTAATATTGAGATGATTCTGTCTCTGTTTTTGGACCGGAGATTGGACAAGCTGCAGCAGTATTAGGGTGTCTAGCCAAACCTATATGACAATATTTATTCCATCCATCATCATAACCTGAATCACAATCGTTTACTTGTTGTAGTGAAGTAAAGTTCTTAATTGCGCCTGTTACGTTACTGGAGAGGTACGGGCGATTCGAACAGTCATTCATGACATCGTAGTATCCTTGCAGTCCTACATTCTTACCTAGTCCAAAACTACACATACATACAATATACTACCCATCCATACAATATGCTGGGCTATGCGCTGCTAGCGCTGTTGGTATTCCTGTTGCCAATATTAGTACAATTGGAATTGTCCATATTGTTCTTTTATCCACATGATCCTTTTGCAAATACTAGTATAAATCTTAAGCCTGATGACTACAATATTGACAAACATACCTTCATTATTTCGTGTACTATACTTCAAGCAACTTTTTTGATTCTTTGATTTGTAAACTATTTATGAAAAGGTGAAGAGAAAACCGTAAAGTATAATTATGAAAACTAAAAATCCAAGGGTGAAATTACCCACAATTACAGATAAACCACGAAACTGCAGTTTTGATGGCTATGATGCAATGTCTTTGATGGCAGAAACCGCAAAACTGCGAAGATTGATTACAAAAAGGGGAACCCTTGAAATTCTAATTCCGTTATGTTGTACCACGGACCCAGTAAGGTATATGAAATTTAGACAGACACTACAGGGTTTTAGTAGTAAGACACTTGTTATTCGATTGAAAGAACTTCAAAAAGGTGGCATTCTAGAAAGACAAGCATACAATGAAATTCCGCCCAGGGTGGAATATAAGTTAACAATCAAAGGACAGGAACTAGTTGAATCTCTCATTAACTTACTACATTGGATGAGGAGGTGGTCTTCGAATTCAAAAACGCGCTAATATACAACGCAGAAGTTGGTATTGTTGTGGTTTTATTATTGGTAGCCAACCCATTACAAACGTAAGTAGAAACAGGCGAATCTACAATTTTGTTTAGCCAATAACCGTCAAGCCCTCATCATTGGCCCATGAAATGTGCAGAATGTCAATGCACGCAACTAGATTGTAGAGACTTTGGGTGTTCAGTATGTACAAAAGAAGTCTGCTGCTGTAAAACTACTATCCTTCAAGGAGGAGATTAGATCAACTACTATTCTTCACAAACTTTCCTTTGATGATAAACGCAACAATTGATGTTCCAACAAAAGTAGCAGACCAATAAAGCCATAAGTTACCCAATACACCTGAAAGTAAAGCAGGGGCTAATGAACGTGCTGGATTCATAGATGCGC
>JBAVTY010000348.1:0-4429 GCA_049696495.1 Candidatus Nitrosopolaris sp. | reverse complement strand
AAATGGACTTTCATAAAGCAATGGAACTACTTAGTTCTAAGGTGCCGATATGTAATATTTTACATCCACATGTTCTAGCATTACAGAAATTGTTTAAATGCTAGCTCAGTTATTTTTTATGACTTACCTATCCATCAATTACTGCAGCCAGTCAGCCTGAGCATTCGACCTAGGCTATGTTCTTGTTATTTGCTTTCGAAATAGCCTACATCATAATTATGAGACCCTCTGCAAGTAGAAGTATGCATTAGATTGAGTAGTACGCTATTCTCTAGTAATGGCACACTAGAATATTGCCTACCAGTAAGGTTAAATAAAATTTCTGACTTTAACTCTTCTATTTACCTTTTTGGCTCTCATATGCAAACCTTGCAGTAGAACGATTATTGATTTGCCCACGCTGCTCCAATTTTAAAACCAACCTAGAAACCTATTCTTAAAAGCATTGGAAGAAGATGATGTTTCTTTGTTACCTCGACTGATAGATGATGCAAAGAGAAGTAAATGTCCATATTGTCCATTTCATGATAAATCAACCAAGATTCTTAAACTAATGAGGCTAAAGAAATGGCCAAAGAGATAGAGTTGATGTGATACGAAATGTATGATTCATATATCTCTGGCAATCTGACAAGATGATCCATATATCTCCTCGTTTAGGTGCCTTCACCTGAGATTAACCAGACGGCACGTCACTCATGAATATCAACTCTATTGTCTAACAAAATTACTGGAGAAAGGAAAAGATGATCTTCTTGTATCTAGATATTATTTCGAATTCCAAAGTCTAAGTCTGTCGAAATTATTATCAATGGCTTACTCATAATGTTGTCTGTAAATAGAATTTTACGTTCCCAACAGGTTAGTCCAATGGATGTTCGTTCTAAGATTGAAATTATTTGGTAGGTTAACCTGAGAAGACGCCAACTGAATTTCAGAGTGGAGACGGGTACATCTTAGAAGGTATACACAAAGGAATAGCGAAGAGAAGAACGTCTCTTGCTGACTATTATCCCTAGCGCATGTTTTGCTGCTCAGATCTTAAGCTTTCAAAAAGCCCTTGTTATTCAGATCATTTACTGGATTATAGATTCTGCTTTCGTTCGTTATATCCTTCAAGAAAAACCTCAAAGTGCATATTATGATTTGACAGCAGTATCTGTAGACATATGTTCAAAAGTTCTTGTGGCATTAACCCCCATTCTAGAAAGCTCTTTTATGTCTTCCTTTCTACGTTGGATGAGTATTCTTGATGCTTCGACGTTTGCAAATATCACATTATTTACTAGTTTAGTTATGGCTATGATGTTATCTGCAAAATTGCTGACTGCTCTCGCATAGATTTCACTTATTTTTCTTGGAGAGGGACAAAATGAATAGAGCATTCCATATGCATTTTCAATATATGGAGTCCATGCTGATTGAAACGAATTAATTATTTCCTTTTGAGATTGAAGATAACTATCTGCAATTTCTGTAAGAATTTGAATTGTGTGTTCTTGATAGTCATTGATTACTTGTGTCTTACGGGGAATATCTCTTCCTAGTTCCTCTATCGTTCTGTTGATATTATTTTTGGTCTCATCTAGTGTTTCGTTAACTGACTGATGTTGCTCTGCTAAGAACGATTTCGGTGAGGATATTGGAGTGGAGGTAGTGGCTTCTTTTGTTGTAATGTTATCTTGAGATCCTTTTTTTGTTGACATGGTATCAGCTGGTATGTAAGCCCAATAAAAACCAATCAACACAAAGAAGTGTAGTTAAAAAATAATACTACTATAAAAATCGGCTGAATGATTGCCAATTTGCGGTAAATCTGTAGTTAGGGAACCTAATTCATGAATAATGCACATAATGATGATATCGCTTTCGCTTTAGATTGGTATCTGGAATCAATCGTTATCTTTTGAAGTTGTTCTACATAATTAGCCGTCCTATTCAAACCTGATTCATAACATAATTTCACGGTATACAAAAACCCTGCATCAGATTGTCTTTCTTACAACTGCTGAAATGTGCAAATTGGTGTTCGTAGGACACACTACGCAACAATTTTTCTTTGCCGTTCTTCTTGATCCATCAAGTGCGACATACATTACAATCCCAGTCGATTACTCTTGCTTAGACCGCATCTTCTCCAGTTTTTTTGGTTCTTAAATATACAGCAATGGGAATATCCATAACAAATATCTTTCCTCCCAATTCGCTACCCAATCTATCAGCAAGCTCTGATACTAATTGGTCAACTTGGTCATCTTTAACAATTACGTCTACTTTAGTTCTTAGCTGCTGACACCATTCACATCTTCCACATGAAGATTGAAACCAAGGTACTCCGACTCTATCGCCTATTTTGCGCTTAGTAACACCATCTCCTACTTCGACAATTTCACCCACTGGGTTCATGACCTACCGTTCTAGGAAATGAAGCACTAGGAAGTAAACCTTCTGTAATATGAACATCAGTATAGCACAAACCACTTGCATGTATTTTTATTAGAACCTGATTTGTAGCTGGATGTGGAGTTGGAACATCTCTGACCTCCCATTTACCATGAATTGCTGGAACTACCGCAGCTTGCAATCTAATAATACACCTAATCTATCCTGACTCTTCAATAATAGTTTTATGACTTTTTTCCTTTCCATATAATTATAATCATGAAGTGGCGAAACGTCACACTGTGTCACGGTATGTACAAAGTCTTAAGAAGTTTGGTTATCTATATTGGAAATGAGTCGACCATCATACATTTGCACAGCATGTTCACAACATTTTACCAGAAAATTCAGTGGCAAGAGACATAACTTTAACATACACAGCGGTAGATCTGAAATTATGCCATATGTTGAATATATGGTAAGCAGAAGTTCAGGTCGGTACCTGGCAAACCATCCATCATGGTATCGTAAGCACAAAGGATCTCAATGGGATCACAGCTACCAGAGTAATTTTGAAAACCGTACTGTTGCTGACACAGTGAGTTCGTTAGGATCAGATACCCTGCAGCGGCATTATCCTCTTCCTGATGAATCACCTTATTCACAGTCTCCTACAATTCAACAAAAAATAGAGAAATTGAGGTTATTGGCAGGAAAGTTTAGTTCTCCGCAAGATGCGCATATAATACTAGAATTGGTTAAATTCAATTTAAGACAAGGAGACAAGCGATTTCTGAACGAAAGGTTGGAGCAGCTTCGTATGTTCGATAGTCGTCAGGTTTGGAACAGATAGATTCAGAACAGCCAGAGATATTTTAGTGTAGTAATGGCATACATGAGAAGGTATTGTTAATGCAGTCAAGCTAACTATTACACAATCCGTCTCCCAATACAAATTCCCGGCCATATTCCTCTCCTGGTACCTGTTCTGGTTAAAATATAAATTATTGCACGCGTTCTTTTTTCTAATAATTATGCTTTAATTTGTTATCTAGTTTGGATAGCTTGAGTAAACCAGTCTGGCAAGATATTTCTATTCTTCTCGACAAAGTATCCAAACGCTGAATCCAAAAGATATGTCTAAGCTCAAATGATCTCTTAACTTAATTACAAAAAATAATGGCAGTTTATTGCCATTTCGTTGTAGTATCCGCTGATCTCAGTTGATATCAACAATCATATCTGATGAGCTATGATGGTGTGTAGGCCACATCCAGCTAGTCGAATTAGCACCGCTACTACGGGTGTTTTGGTGATGGTGAGAGTGACTGCCGGAAGATCCATACTGTGCAGAGCTAAAGCCGCCATGGTCATTACTACCAGCAGTACTATTTGAATTATCACCGTTGATATCAGCGATCATATCTGTTGAGCTGTGATGGTGGTGGGGGTGACTCCATCCATACTGTGTAGAGCTAAAGCCGCCATGGTCATTACTACCAGCAGTACCAGTCGAATTAGGTGTATGGGTAAAGCTGCTAGCCCAGCTATCATCGTTACCCATTAGCTGGATGTGGTGTGTGTGGGTATTAGAAGCTGCGAAAGTGGTTGTTGCACCAATCGCTAATGCTGTCGTTGCTGCCGCCATTAAGACAAAGATAGACAATTTTCTTACACTTGTATTCATGTTAACCCCAGAGCAGAGATATTCTTTATACGAAATTCGTTTAACTTTATTATAACTCTTTAATGAATAAGTGTAATATCAGATGACGCAATTGTGTTAAAGAGAATGATGAACGTTTTTGATTATGGATCAGCTAGAAGATATGTACGCCTACTTCCGATAAAACCTGTCGAACAAACCGAGGATCTTTTCTTTTGAGATAAAAAGACGAGCCATTATATTAGGTTCATGACTATTATGAAAACAGGTTGTTGGAAAAGATTGATACTCATATGGGATAATGCTTCATACCATGTAAACCAAATGGTAAGAGATTATGTCAATACACAGAAAGATTGGCTGACTATAATTCACCTACCT
>JBAVTY010000347.1:0-7835 GCA_049696495.1 Candidatus Nitrosopolaris sp. | reverse complement strand
ACAAGGAAAGTATAATCTATTGGTGTCAAAATATTACGCCAGATTTACAAATCTAAAAGCAGCTATTACAAACTACTATATGACAAAACGCTTCAACTTGAACATCGTCAAATACCTGATGAGAGAGTCTGCGAATTTATGTTAGAGTGTATAACTATTATAAGATTCTGACCGCAGGTTTCTTTAAGTGGTGCATATTCTTTGAGCTTTCTAAGATGTTAATTCAACCTTAAAAAGGTATTTGATTATTTTGGCTTACTGACCTTGATTCAATCCCCTCTAACGATTGAACTAATTGAGAACGAATTTCATTGATTAGTATTTAATACATGTCCCGGAAATGAACTTAAATCTGCTGTCCCCCATTTTAGATTTGTTGGTAAAGTCTAAAGACATTCGTTTCTGGAATAGCAACAATTATTCTTCTATTGAAGAGATTCTATCACAGCCTACACAAGTGAACAGGTTTAGAATTACTAGCAGAGAAGTACTAATAAATAACCTTATTCAATATCATTTTAGTCTATTCTCTTATGTCTGCGCCAGACTATTTAATGCAGGCAAAAATAGTTCATCTAATTCTTAACAAGCAAACCGAGGAGGCACTGGAAAAATTAAGCGATTTTTATCACGTTGACACTCCTGAAATAGTAGTTGGTACAATTAGAGGCAAGAGAAGAACAGTATACGCAGTGTACGTTCAAAAAGAAAGAAAAATCTACGCATTAAACTCAGACATCTTCTACAATCCTTTTGTGGTGTTGCACGAATATTATCATCATATAAGATCACGGGCAGGCAAACACAAAGGATCCGAAAAGCGGGCTAATCTGTATGCTCAACATTTCATACTATCATATAAAAAGGTGTTAGAGGAAGCAAGAATCCAGACTACTTTGTAGAAGACGTGTAACCACCGATGATAATCACTAAAGGAGTTTCAAAATCTCCACTGCGGAGCACGGAATTGTTATTCGTACATCACGCGTACTAACGACGTCGCCTAGAGCCTATTACCGTATACTCAGGAGGAAAAATGGGAAACTATTTTAGAAAAGACATGAAGGTTCAACAGTTCTTGATTCGTATACTTTGAAATAGAAAAGATAGTAACCAGCAGCTATTTTATAAGACCGGAAGAACAAATAATAGCTGACGAGCAATTGAGTACCAATAACAAAAAGTTCCTTATTAACCAAATAATGTGGTTAGGGCTATCCCTCGGTATCAGCCTCGCCATTTCTCTGGTCATACCATTTCCCCTATCGTTAGTTGTTATAATAGGAGTTTTCATTCTGCTCAACTTCTACATGAGAAAGAGAATGATGGGAAGAATGGGTGCAGGGATGTTTGGTTCGATGTCATCATCTTCAGCCTTCGGCGATAATTCTCTGAAATACTACTGTATGAGCTGCGGAACAAAACATAAAGAGGCTGCGTGTCCAAAATGTGGCTCCAAGATGAAAAGAGTTGGCAGTTAATATGATCCGACAGGGCACTATGATGATAAAAGCTGTGAAATAAAAATATCAGACATAAGATTGTTAGAGCACCCAAGAAAGGAGTGCCAGCGGCACTGGTAAGACGAATTCCGTCTGGCTACTCCCATGTAGCTACAGGTTATTTGACACATATAAAAGCTGCTTTTTACCACTATTTGGATCCTCTTTTTTGCAGCAAAAGTCACTGCAACAAATAATTACAGAATGAAATGAATCTACTATTTAGTTTTCAAATTGAATATTACCAATAAAGAATGGTTTTTACCATTACTGGTATTTTTTATGGGCTGTGTGGTACGTCTAGTCCCAGAGCTATTCGCATATCCTTATCCGATTGGTTATGATGTGATCAACTATTACATTCCCGTGACAACTAATTTTGCTGATCATTGGACTCAGATTTCATCAGAGTTCCCGCTTTACGTTTCTTTTCTTCATCTGACACAAATTGCAACTGGCCTTACTCCACATTCCACTGTAGTAATTTTTGCTACTATGATGTTTGGATTTTTTGCAGTTTCTGTATTTTTAATCGCGCGAAAACTACTGAAAGTTGATAGTAGATATGCTTTTTTTGTCACAGTGTTTGTAATTTTTCAAATGGCAGTACTTAGAACAACATGGGATCTTCATCGAGATGTTTTCGCACTTACTATGATGCTTTTTGTATTTGTACTGATTTACAGGGAATCGGAAAAAAATGAGCCTAAGAATTTAGAATGGAAATTCATTCTCACTCTAATCCTATGTGTACTAACTGTCTCAACTGCTAGAATAGTTGGTTCGTTATTCGTTGTGTCTCTTATAATTTATTCATGTATTTTTAAGACTAAGGCTGTGATTTTGTGCACAATCTTTGCTCTTAGCTTCTTTACAATTGAATTGTTCATGAACCATAATATTACAAGTAATATAATTCATGGTACCATACAGAAAACAGGAAATCGTTCATCAGTTCCTTCTACTTTTTATAATCCAAAAAATTTATTGTACTTATTTGTAGTTGTAGATGGCTTACTTATTCCAACCGGTATAATTGGATTTGTAAAATTGAAGAATGGCGTTTTGCTCAAAGTTCCTCTATTGATAACTGCCGCTGCTTCATTTTCATGGATTGTTTTTCCGTTCCATGATTCGTTAGTTGCAGACAGATGGATTATTTTGCTAGGGATTATTCTTTCAATTTTTTCTGCATATGGCGTATATCAGTTAGTCCTGAGTATAAAGATAAGACCACATAGAGTTTCTAATCCTGCTTCTACGATACTACCTTTTTCTATTCTAGGAATGTTCATCATAATGGGCATATTATACGAGATAATGCCAAATGCTCATGAACCATTTATGTTGTGGTATGGAGTTGCTGGTAGCTATACAGAACATTTTGTTCCTCCTAGCATGCAATTTAATTCTCTTGAGCTAAGTGATAATTACAAGATAATATCTGCAATTTCATGGATTAATAAAAATACTCAACCAAATGCTATCATTATAGGAGAAAAACATTGGCGTGGTTTTATGGAGTTGTATTTGCACGATCACCGTACTTTTCGCTTTTCCGATGATTTACCAGCGTTGGCAAGTGGATTAATCAAACATGGAGTCGACGGGCCTGTGTATATAATTCATTACTCTGACATAAGAAACAAGAACACTAATATCTATTCCAATAGCCTATTTTCTATAAACAAGATCAGATAGCGAGACACCTTTTCTATGATGGATTCACGGCCGCATATATGCAGAGCCTAAACAAAGGAGACACAACAATGCAAACTGAATTGTCCACTTTATATCTGAATAATAGAAGTTGTATTTTCAAGGATAGACTTATCAAATATCAATATAGATCGTTCTTCATTTATTAAATGTTCAGATATTTTGTAGCCAATCTTATATCTACGAAGAGGTAAAATGTATCAACCATGTTGGCGACATATAGTCCCAAAGTAGTTTCTGAAGAGAAGAAACAAATTGTTAAGAATCTGTATCTTTCTAACATTGCATAGGAATTCATTGCAATGCAAGTTGATTTGGAGATCCCTCTGGGCTAGCGTAAAGCCACAGTGCACTAATGGTGCGAATGGGAGAATGCTCATCCGGAATGGATATTAAGAGGCTAGTCTAAATCGACATGGGAGAAACCATCGATTATTATAGTAAGGTTGGTTATTCGGTGGGTATTGTAGGCTATACATCTGAATGATAATTCTCTGTTCTGTGTTCTTACCAATCGTGATGTAATATGTTCTCCAAATAATCGTTTTATCACTGAGACTATGGTTTCATTCTTGTTTCGTTGACCATACAATAGTTTGGAATAGCCGCTGCAACAGTACCTAACTTAGAGTCTAGAACCAATTGGTTTGGGAGTGTTAATTTTAATATTACAAATTCTGCTTCTACCGGCGCCGTGTTTCATGCCTTCTATTTAGTTTGAAGTCCAAACTGGTCATGTTGAATCGAAACAATATGTTGAATTGTCCGCATTACGAGATCGCTTAGGCTTCTCAATGAAGATCGCCAAGGAGCTAACTGCGGCTGGGACATAATCCCATGTTTTCATTTTGCCAAACTCTATTGATAATTTGGCTATTAGCTAGTCTACGGGTGTCTAATGTTTTGGTGAAAAATGATCAGATCCACCATAAGAAGGCTAGCCGCAATAAGTACTTTAGAATCCATCTTAATTAGCACTCTATATTTGATAGGCATGATGGTATAGCGAATGGTATAGCGTTGCTATACATACGTGCATTATGGATACATATGCATATGCATGTGAATTCAAAGCATATACATACATACAATAGCAAGACTTGAGGTGGCATATATTAATCAAACATAATGATGCTTGTAGGCTTGTGATCATTAGCATGTATTGATGAAGGGGTTGGTCTAGCAGCTATTTAGAAGAACTTGAGGCCTTACGGATAAAATACAATTCGAATCCTTGATGACAATTCTCTTTTACTTAGTATAACATGGTGATATTCCTAGAGGTTTGTATAGCAATTGAGGTCGACCGATTTTAATAGCACTGGTCGATTCGGCCATATAATGACAAACAGATGACATGGCCCTAGCAAAGTCACAACAACTGAGTCTTTCATGGCTGCTCTTACAAAGTCTTTAACATAATCTACGAACCGTCCTTGTGAGTTTATCAGTGCTACGCCGTATTTGTCAGCGTATGGCTCCAGGACAGCAGGCACTCCCTCTTTTTCTATAACGATATTAATAGCAGCCTTAGAAGCAAGTTCTTCTATCGCATCAAACTCAATTGGATACTTCTCGCCCTTATAGTAGAACACGCCCCTGGCCTTGGCAAATATTCCCAGATATTCTCTGGTGATACTCTCATCAGGCCCCAGCTGCTTACAATGCTGACGAATATTGGCAGCGAAGGACTCTCCAGTTATACCCCAATTCTTCCTCGGCTGGAACCCATCCGCTACCATAATAGGACGGACTCGATACCACGCACCACGCTGTTTAAGTCTATCAGTGATTCTTAATGACGGGTCTGCCTCAATTTCCTTACGTCTGTCTATTAGAAAGTCATCCAAGTATTCCTCGGCCGATTTCTGATCTGAGCATGATGATTCGTACACCGTTCGTACACCGTGGCATAACCGTGTCCACGATATGAGGGGATATTATGCGACATGGTACAGAGAGCCTTTGCAATGGTTTCACCATATGGAACTTGATTGATGAGTTTTGCCAGCAGCTCCAAGTCAATCCGGAACGTTAGTTTTTACGTTTATTAAAACAACAGACGGCACCCTCCTTCTTGATGTACCCCAATGGGTATTGAAACCTAATTCAGCTAAAACCTCCTTGGCGGTGCTTTTACAATGCTCACCACTTCTGTCTGTCAATTTATACACATATAGGTCGCTTTGGAAATATCTTTCTCCGCCATCTATTGCTGGTGTGTCGTTAACGCTACCTATGAAAGTCACTTCACAGGCATTATCAACACCAAGATCTTTTCTTGGTGCTATTGCGATCTCCACTCCGTAAGGAAATTGTTGACCCGTCTTATCATCCTTGTAAATTCCAGTAACTACTTTACATTGTGTGTTCTTCCTATCAATGTCATAACCTTCTGCGATGCTATCAACTATTTCTTTCTGGCATTCTTCTTCACCGTACGGTAGTTTGTATTTAGATTCAGGCTGCATGCCATCTCTTAATGCTTGATGTATCTCCTCAATTAATTTGGGATCGTCTGAGACCTGCTGAACAGTAAGCTAGACATGACTTTAGCTTGTAATCTACTCATCCACTGTAGTAAGCCAATTACAGACTCGATCAGTTCCTGTCCTTTAACGTAATGAGGTTATCCTCTGCAATGCGAATTTCCATGAAATAGGAAACCTAGTTGCGAACAAAGGGAACTCCATACGTGAATTAATATTTTGTCATGTAATGAAACATGTTTAGGAGTAGTATGAACTGCAAAAGCCGTTGATTGTGTGCATATAGTCGTTAGTACTACGACAAAAATTGTTGCAGCTGTGGTTATTGTTTTCTGATTAGTCATCTATCTAATATAACGTCTCGGGTCTTAACTTTATCTGCTAGTCTAAACAACGGTTACTCGGTGCAAACGAACCCCGACACTTGGCAGGCCAGATTGATTGGCGTCTATCCATTACATGTTTGTTAGGCCGCCAGCTACAGGAGGTAACACAAATACAACAAAATAGAACTAGCCATCATCCGATTCAGTTTCCTCTTTTTTCTCTTTATGTTGGATCATTTTTGGTTCTTCCTTCTCATAATATACCCGACTACGATTGAGTTCATGTTGTTCCATTAATTCTAGTGTTTCCGATCCGTCTTTATAGGGGTTTTAGGATACCCATGTGAACTCCTCTTAAACGTTTCTCATTGCATATCCTCCAACTTTGAATCTGTGTATCCCATTCAAACTTACAGATAATTACTCATTCGAGGCTTCTCCTCACTACCTGACTTGCATGAATGGTTTAATAGTACAGCGATTGTGGTCAAGTAAGAATAGTGGATCTAAACAATGGGCCTTAGCTCTAAACGAAAATTAACAATTAGTTCCGTAATAGCTATGTAATGTGGTCATACCAATATGATTTGCAACATACATGCAACGTTTTGAATCTCATCAGATTTGTATGAAAATTCAATTGAATCTATATGCTAACTGATTCAACACTTATAGAAAGATGTCCACAACCACAATATAAGGATTTCAAAAGACAGGATCCTTTTTGTTCCATAGATGGACCAAGAAAGATCCAAAGAGATATTTTGCAAAGGTTCCTGTGACGTGTTTACTTTATGATACCGTTCTGTTTTTATGTTGATAATAATATCTTAGAACCCTTGCATTTCTTCCTATAATCAGGCCCATAGCAATGATAAGAAGAAAGTCAGTAACTGTAGAAGTCAATGTCATCATTGCTGGATTAGTGTGAAACACGGGCATAATAGCGGAAGCATTTCCTAGTATTGTTTGTTCCTTATTAAAATAAAATCTCTCCGAACCGATAAAGAGAAAGTTAATTACAACACGTATAGTTAATGCTGCAATGTATAGAAAATACATCGACAATCCTCCTTTTACATAGATAGCAGAATTGCCATCGTTGCTATACTTCAAGAAAGAAAGGCTTCTTTTTGAATATGTATAAGAACAATATATTGTTACTATGACCACTACGAAATAAGGAACAACATATAGAACTGCGACACTACCAATTAAAAATGAATTGTACACTAAGAAGGATGTGATAGCAACGAAATAGGCAGAAAAGATAATTGTCTTCTTTACATTTACTTTTGTTCCCGGGATAGATCTTCTAATTCTTAAAACACTTATGATTATGATAATAACAAAGGTAAATATCAGAGAAAAAAAGCCATTATTAATGTACATCTTGGAGGACTATTGAGAAGGTTCACTAATAAAATATAAGTGAAGATACGCAAAATTGACGTTTCTAAATATACCGCAGCTGGAAAGACAAGGTGCAGATATGCAAACTAAGGTAGACAGATTCCTATCCCGGTTTTCATGTTGACGGTCCACCAGGTTTGATAAGAGGTGTTATCTGTTTTACTTGTTTCACTATTCTTGCCATATCACATTATTCTAATTTTCCATCTCTTTAACGTTCCGCCTATCTCCTCAGCATGTTTGAATGCCTCTACATAGATATCACTATGCCATACAGATTCAGGTTCTTCATAGTAGTTGTCTATGTTACCTATTCTAGATGGTGTACACACAATCCAAATATAGCCTTTGTTACTAAGATGGGCATTAGCTAGATCAAATAGCAC
>JBAVTY010000346.1:0-6568 GCA_049696495.1 Candidatus Nitrosopolaris sp. | reverse complement strand
CTAAGGGTTCTGTAAATGTAGTAATTCTATCTGCTTGAGATTTGTTAAGGTCAGACTTTAGAACATCGGAATCTTTGCTTTTGGAAGTTTCAGTGGCTAGCCCAGTCCCGCAGCTAGAAGCCATAAGAGCTGGGGAGCCATCTATTTTATTCTTAGGAATGCCTGTACTTATACTTGCATTCTCTGGTTTTTGCAAAGGGGATGGAGATGGTTGCGGCGATGACTGCTTGTGCCCACGCTCACGTGACTCTGATATTACATTACTTATGCTCCCTGTACTCATCTTGATGCCGGTCTGATTGAGCTCATATGCTATCTCATGTCTCTTCTTACCATTTCTATGTAGTTCAATAACTTTATTTCTGACGGACGATTCTATGGTCAATTCTTCTACTACAATGTTCTATGCCGTCAAATATTAATTAATCGTCAAAAAGTTAACAGGCCGTCAAGAAGATTGCCCATGAATCGTATTCTGATTGCTTCATTTATAGAAAACATGCATGACGACGGTATTGCAAATATAATGACATAGTATTAACTGTTGGTCCAAAAGAGACGGGGGTCAGACTTTACAGCACTACTCATAAAATCAAACCCTGGACAAGAACTTTGAATAGTGTTCAAACTTCTAGAAACGAAGATCAAATGAGGATTTCCGTAAGGCATGCAAGTGAACTACTACTCGTCCTTCTCCTCTCCATCATCTAACTAAACGGTCAAGAACGGTCAAATATTTCTTGGACAGTGCTCATAAAATCAACAGATTTAATAAGAGCGGTCGTGAAATATTACCTTGTTAGACTTTGTAAATATCTAAGATTGTAGTCAACAAGCCCAAAAAACATCCACCATTCAAGATTCAGACACACATGGAACAAAAACAGAGGGCACTCTGGGCACTCTGGGCACTCTGGGCACTTACGATTCATCTATCAGACAAATATTTGATGAATTGGTCTTGGAGCATGCTGGCTCGAAACTAGGCCTAAGCATGGAGAACGAAGTGTTAGAATCAAAGTTCCGAGAAAAATTAGCATCTATCGGATTCAAGGAACCCTCTATAGATGTAAAAATTAAGGACATGATGGAGAAGGATGGACTTGAGCGAATCTATACAGAATTAGACGGAGTTATCTACACTATCCTTAGATGGGTTCCATCTCAGGAGATACTACAATCATCTGGGCCACCAGAAATAGAAAACCCATTAAAGTCGACCACTACTACCAATGACAATACATTCTCATCAGAACAGCAAGGTGATAGATAGCCAATGACTATGATGGAGTCATTCCTACTAAGCCGCCAAAGAGAGATAGATGTAGACAAAAACAGTATAGAATATGGTTTAGACGTTGTTTTATCACATCTTGAGAAACCTCTCGATAGATTCCCTTGGAGGATTATGACCTTCTTAACCGTCAAACAAGAGAGATATCAGGTACAAGTTAACAATAGAGAAGAAGCCATAGCCCTCTTCAAGCAGAGTAATTTACTAGACTGCAGGATTTCAGCATATCCATTTCCTGTACCAGAACTCAATGGCATTAATGGACAAATCCCTAACTTCTTTCTGTCGGACTTGGACAGGAAGAACTTCAAGACAGATAAATTACTAAAACAAGCATTACAGCGAACACTACAAAACTTTGACAGTAAATTGAAGGGGGCCAAACCTACAGTAATTTTCACAGGCGGCGGTTATCATCTACTCCAGCCTCTTGATGCAGATATTGTTCTAGAGACTCTGGATATATTCAAAGAATTCATCCGTTTCGAACCTTCTAGGAGATTGATGCAGTATGCAGAAATGTTGATAACTGATGGTAAAGCAGACCCAGTCCATAACAATACTGTAGCTTTCAGTAACTGTATGATTAGGATCCCCAATTCATATAACTCTAAATATGTTCAGAAAGACAGCAACGGCGAAATTATCCTAACTCCTCAATCAAGGGTTAGAATAGAGCAACTATCGAATGGAATAATCTCTAAAGAAGATCCCAGATGGTATAAACCCAACATTAGATATCTGCTCGAAGGTCTGTGGGAATCACTTATACAGGAAAGGAATAATGAGATATCTAAAGGATTTTTAGACGAAAAGAAAAGAATCCTCTTTGAAATAAAACATCCATATGATGTTAGTCCTCCTAAACCTCATTACCCCAACAGAATAGATTGGATAGAGCGATTGTTGGAAAATCCATTGGGTGACTTTAGAAAATATTGTATCACCTTCTTCCTTGTGCCATACTTCATAAACGTAAAAACACTATCTGATCTGGATTCACTTGATAGAACTGAAACATGGTTAGAGAAATGTAGGTCAGTACAAAGGCTGAATTTCAATGTCAAACCGAGGGTAAAATATGGTATCAAGATTATAAGAGCGATACAGAGGACAGGACATTTTATAAAACCAAAACCATTGCATAAATTGAAAGTAGAAATTCCTGAATTATATGCACTATTACAGAAACAGCGGGTGATCGTCCATTGACGGTCGAAAAAAAGGAGAAGGTCCTAAGAACCTATTTGTTGCGAATATTGCGCTCTCGTATAAGGTATAAGGAATTGATATGGACCCTTATCAATTTGTTAAACAACATTATTGCCACTGTGGAACTAAGAACCATAATCGTTGACAATACGCCTTTTTATCCGATATTCAAAGGGATGAAGTTGATGCTTAAATATGGCATTAGAGCTATTACATAGGCAGAAGCATGAAGGTTAAAATCTCTCAGCAGGAAGTTGATCAAGGTGAAGATCTTTCGCAAGCCATGAAATATACGATGTTTAGATGCGGAATATTTGAGTTTGAGTTATCCAAATTTAAACAAGCTACCTGCTGCTGTGGTCATTCAAGATTCGAACATATCGACTGCATTGACTGTTGCATCGTAAAAAGCAAAGAAATATGTATTTGCGACGGCTTTAAAGAGAAAGGAGTCATTTCTACGAAGAAGAAAATTCCATATCAACGAATAGAACAAGAACGGACAGAAGATGTTGTTGTCAAGGAAGGTAAGGTTATTCAACAGGACCAAGACAGGTTTATGAAGCAATATGGAATCATTTGATTTGGTGGGATAGTGTAGACTGATTCCAAAACATTATTCTAGTTCAATTCACTAGCTGCTCTTTATAATGTTAATTGAGGGTAGTGATTATATTTATATATAGTTAATTCGATAATTGTACCACAATTGATTAATAATTGAACGAGAGATGAGTTAGAAATGAAAACTTGGATCACAAATCGGAAATCACTATTCAAGTACAACTCTGTTAATGTGAAAATTATGCCATACATGACTTGCTACGAGAACATAAGTTGAAAGTCAAACATAGGACTAAATCTTTATCTGATAACACCAAACGTATCCTATTGAAATGCATTAACAATTCTCCCGGGATCCGATATAGGGAACTCCTACGAACAACAGGATTCTCGAATGGGGTGATGGCATATCATTTAAAAAAACTTGAAAAATCAAAACAGATTAAAGTCAGGAGATATGATAGGAGAAGTACAAGGTTTTATTCAGTCAACATAGCTGCTAAAGAACTACAAGTCATAGAGTACATTAGGCGTAAGACAGCCAGCGAAATCGTGTTGTTCTTATCTCAATATGGCCCTCGTACTTTCAAAGATATAGTACGAATTACGAAAAAAGTACGTTCAACTGTATCATGGCATCTTTCACGACTCAAACAGGGAGGAATAATATCGGTTCAGATGGGCAGGAATCAAATGTATAGACTCAAAAACAGAGATCTCGTTATCAGAGTAATGAAGAAGATTAAAAATTAGTGACTCGGTGTGATAATATGAAAGCCTTGGCACAGATGGGTCTATTTTCAGCTGCGTACGGTAGCGTTTGCTTGCTTGATATGATGTACGTGTAGTTCCTCTAACGGCTTTATTTGGTTAACTGATATAGCTAGACTAGCGGTATTCGGAAGTATCAAGCTATAATCTGTAGGATTTAAGAGTTCTATGTTCGTGATTGTTAGGTTATCTTCTCCTAATCCCACTTCTGGTTTCATTATACTGTGCATTTTGGCTTCCTTACTGGTGGCATTTGTAATAGCCGCAGTAGTATTATTTTCTGATGTAAGATGCACATAATACATACATGTGTATCCTGGTTTGGATAACCCAGTAATTAGCTGGAGTTGAGCTGGCTTGAGTTCCGATAATCGTCCTATCAGTATTTGCAAAGGTGATTTAGAATTTGAGTCACAGGGAAGCTTTGCAAATATCTGGCCATTCACTATCTTATATCTTATGGCATCATAAATGAGTATGAAGTCCTTAGGTGGAATTATCTGGTGTGATAATAATATCGTCCCTTGATTTCTAACAAATACGGTCGCTGCAGTTTGATTATTGTTACTAATAATCTTTGACGTGCTATTGCGAATTTGATCGATGGCTGATGCCAACAAAGCTTTTGGGTTCATAATAGAATCAAGAGTAGTAGTTAGATTTGATGGTGTTATCTCGGGTGTGGGATTCATAGTCGCTGCTCTCCCACCTATAGTGTTGTTCATACTAGGGGAGGTTTGAGTTGACATTTGTGGACTCAAAGACTGGAAGCCGGAAGAAGTTTGACTGTTCTGTGATGCGATTCGTGTAGGAATTGCTACTCTCGTGTCTATTGCATCATTACTATTACTGTTATTATTTTGAACAAGTGCTTTTATGTATTGGCTGTTATCTATCAAAAAAATAGATGCTAAAAGTATACTTAAAATCGAAATCGTTACATATTGTTGTTTTCTCACTATGGACAATTATTTTGCCAAATCAAAAAAGAGATGGGTTATATTTTGTTGATACTTATCTCATTTACTTTCGTTAAGTTTAGACGGTTACCGCTCAGGATATACTGCGTCGATTCTATAAGATTGATTCTCGGAATTTAGATAAACGTCATCACGATAAATCGAGTGGAGAGTATACTCTTTTCATCTTCGAATCGAGTAATTAACGAAGGTAACAAGTGAATATGCATTGATAGAAATTATCTTGAATTCCTGCATGAGTCCTATAGCGAGAAATGGGACAAGTTTTCCATAAGGTAATATCACTATCAAGTTGCATTTCCTGTAAGATAAAAGATAAGCGTTCCTCACACCAACTTGAGGAGTCCTATAAGTGAGCAAGTGATAAAACAAAGTGTGGCATATTCCTAATTAATGTTATCATCACAGATGCCAACCACTTCATCTGCAGTAATATCAACTACGGTGAGAGGTTTTTCAAAATATGAGAATATCACACATAGGGCATCAATACAATATCCCTCAGCTTGGAACAAACAAGAAATACTAAATAATGATTTTGCTGTGGTCGTAATGTTTCTAATGCCTTTCACACGGTCTTTTTCAAGTAGGGTAGATTCAGAAATAATACGGGATATGGTATATAATGAATCCTCTACGACAGTTGTTGTCAGTATTAAGGATCTGGCTGCCCGCGACACTTCGAACACATTGCAGTCTATTACAAATGGTCAAATACATCTATTGAATATCTGCTTTGATAATGTCAACCTTCTAGAAAAATCGTATGACAGAAAGATGGGAGAAATCCAAGCTTCAAAATTAGTTTATACTTATACAGATCCATTACAGAATCACATATACAAAAAGGGCATGAAAATAATTTCTGTACAAGGCCATAAAGAAATGGTCATAACCTATGGTTCTCAGAATCAAGATTTTGATAAGTTCATATTAACTGTAGAAAGGATGGTTAGTACATTTAGGATTTTGGAATAACCATAATATTGTCTAGTACTCTCTATATGGAAATGCTTAAAGTGTGTAGGCTATTCTATAAAGCAACCATAATTACATTGAGTTTTCAAACTGGATGGGTGTCGTAAATAAATGAGGATTACTCCATTAAAGGGAGTCCGATTCGTGTATCTTAGGAGTGAGCAAAACATAAAACATATGATTTCTATTCTCAAACTACCGCAATGTTATTTTTGTCATCACACTTACAACGACCGGAAAAAAGAAGATAAAGCAGAACATCAGATTTATTTTAAGCCATTTTAAAGAACCTATATTCCGAAGAACCATAACGTCAAGAACCGAAACATTTGATGCAACACATTCCAATGTAGTTTATAATGAAAAAGAGATGTATCGAATCAACGAAGAATCCAAATTTATTGATTGCAGCGTAAGCTGCCTCATCGTTAGTCAAGAGTTTGACGATGAAAACCTAAACTTCAACTCTTGCAAACCAATATTCTTGAGTGCTTATACCAAGAATATTCTAATTAAATCTTGATTAAATAGTCTTATATTTTGTACGGCTTTGTAGAAATCATGCTTTTGATAGATTCAGTCAAAGCTTTCTAGAAGCACTCAACACAATGGATATTGAAGGAATCAAAGTACGTTAGACTGGCGTATATAATATATCGTGTTTTAAGAAATTCAAGAACACCACTGTTTCTTCATCGAAAGAGCAACCATGTATTCAGCTTATGGCAGCATATAGTCTTGCTTACTGTACGACAGTATGAAGGTAAGA
>JBAVTY010000345.1:0-4841 GCA_049696495.1 Candidatus Nitrosopolaris sp. | reverse complement strand
AAGCTCTTCAAAAGAAAAACCTCTCCTGTATGGTTTATCAGGATCTGTATCGGAAGATGCGAGGTAAATGTTTCCGTCATCGCCAGGCACGCCATGACCAGAATAATAGAAAAGTAACGTATCATCGAAAGCGGAAGAAAAGAGGAAAGAAGGGGAAGAGCTCAAAATGAGAACTCTAGTCTAAAGGTCGTATGACATTCATCTAAAAGTGGTGTAAGTTCGTCCAATTTATTTGCCGTCAAATAACCATAAACACCATGTGCTACAATGTGCTACAAGTATGCACTATATGATGCGTATACCCTATAAAACTTATAATTTAGTGTAACATATCAATCATATGCATCCGTCATCTTATATGGGTGAAATCCAGTACAGGTGGAGAGATAATCACGGTTCGATAAGCATAATTGTCAACCAACCCAGTCGTAGTTGCAGTCAGACATCATGTTACACTCAACTCTCCTGACATGACCTCTAAGACTAACTTGAGATCATCTCAACCTCAAGTATTTTCAGCTAACTACTGGAATAGAAGGGGTCAGGTTCTGTTTGAATCACGTAGAAACTGTAGAATTTGTTTGGGATGTAAGCCTCTCGCCTTGGTAATCTCTTGAATTCTTTCTGGTCTAAAGCTGCATTCAGTATCAATATAGATTACCATGTAATCAGAAGGCAACATTGCACTTAAAGTATGGCATAGTTGCGTTTTTCCACTGCCCGGAAGTCCATAAACCTGTGTAATTACGCCTGCCTCTATTCCGCCATCCAATAAACTATCTAGACTTTTGTAACCTGTGGGTAATCGGAGAATATCTTGCTTCCTTAGTTCAGCAGCTGCTGTACTAAATAGAGTCTCAGATTCTCCCTTGTTTGTTGTGAACAATCTCCTTTACACCTCCAATCAGATTCAGTTTTTCGTCTAGTGCTTCATCGAGAGGTTTACCCGAATATTCCTGTCGTTCTCCTCTTATCCTACATTTACCATCCTTCCAGACCTTACTATAGAATGCAGTCAGGGCATTCTCTGCAACTTTCCAGCTAACATGAAATGACTTACCTTTGTATAATATTGAAGAGTCAGCACCAAAATGCCACATAGTAACAATCCAATTCATGTGGTTGGGTATTACTAGATCAGAATTGCAGTCTTTTGTCAACCTCTGTAGTCGGTCATGTATTAGCGTCAAAGCATTAGAAAGTCTGATGATACCGTCTATACCCACTGCAACGGGGGAAAAGGAGCAACCAATCACCACACTTATAGTATCACTATGGTGAACAGTGACTCTAATGTTAAGATGATTAATCTTTTCTTTTATTACCAGGATATCTTTGCTATTAGCATCAATAGACAGACATGGAATACGGAAAAGAAGACGCCATATTCCATTAACGGTAGTTCTCAGACGTATGTCATGTAACGCACTCTTGTCAAATGGTGTGTCTTGGATGACCCTATACACAGGATGATTTTTTATGCATCGTAATTCGTGAGGGGAACAGATTGATGATGACGATGACAGCGTACCCCCTGCATGGTCTCGTGTCATCTGTTTTGCGAATTTGACACCTTTGATCGTGTAGAAGGCTTGCTTAGAATAGTATGCTACCTCAACTTCTTCCCTCTTTAGCATAGCTGAAATCTTATTTCGAAAGGTCCCGTGAGACATCTTGTAATGCTGTTGGTCTACTTCAAACGTTAGGAAGTCAACAAACGAGAATGGTCTCCTCTCTGTGCAAACGATATACTCGATATGTTTGCGCATGGCGTCGTCGAGGATAGTCATTTTATTACACCACATCTACGGTGATGGTGATGATGGTGATACATGTCACTGTCATTGAACCTGTCATTATCGTAACGACCAAAATCATATCATTATCATGTTTTTCAGTTCTGGGATAGATACACAACGAGCAGTACAATTCAGCAAAACTGAGTCTGCAGTATTTTCCATACCAAAAAATTATTCCAAGAATCACTACGCTAATTTGCTTCTGTCAATATGCCTTTGCCAGTACTGATCATAGTAACGTCTTTCTGTTGTGTAATTCCGCAAAATTCAATTTTTGCCACTTGTGTTGCTAAGTCGATCGAAAGTTTCCAGAAAACGTTACCCCTACCAAATGTTTCTCATAACCCAGCTTCTGTCAGTTATAGTCTCTCCACTTTCCTTGCGATAACAGGATTGTTTGTATTTGTATTGTTATCATGTATTTTTTGTGCTCCTATGACGACGGCACCTTCGCCCATTTCGTTGCTACAATCTGCTGGTGGTTTTGGGGTATCCTCGTTGCTTACATCACTCATCATCATACATTGCTTACATCGCTTACACCATCTTCGCACGTCAGGGTTTCCTCTTTAAAACCTTCACCGCCTACATCGCTTACACCCCCTGCTAGACTGACGAAACAACGTCTTAATATTTCCTGTAGTGTCTTCACCGCCTACGCCTTCAATTGTTCTACATAATAGCAGAGTTTCTTCTCGAGAGCCTGGATCGCCTTCAGTAGAGTAATAGCGCAGTATCTACAGGATGATAGAAAAAAGGTTTTGCTCCCTACTTGCGGTTAGTCGTCTAGTTTGTATGAAAAGTTCATTAAGGCTTTTCGATATTCAGATATTGTAGCATGTCCCAATTTTATGATATTTCCGGTTCAACATTCGTTGTACCTTCCAGATATTCAGCAACAATAACTTCTTTTACCTCAAAATCACATGAATTCAACTTAGTTATAAATTACCCGAAGTTGCTAACGCTATTAGATATGGGATTTATTACAATCCCACGAAAGGCAAAGAAGGGAGCGTTGAAAGGGTTTAGAACTAGGTTGCATGAAATTATGCCACAAATGAAAAATCTTACGCATGACGAGATTGAAAGTTTGGTGGATGAGCGAAATGAAGATATTTTAAGCGTATGAGCAGCCAACTTGTATATATTGACACAAATGTGTTTGCCATACTTTTGTTACCTCATCCACAGTCGCAAGATCCATGCGTGAAACAAGCCTACAGGTTCATCGAAGATATAGAAAGTGGCAAGTATACTGGAATAACCTCAAGTCTTACGGAAATGGAATATCGTGGGGTGGTTAAGAGAAGACTATCCGAGAAGAAAGGGTGTCAAGTTTCTACCCAGGAGGAAGATGCTGCTATGTATGACTTTAGCAATTTCATTCAAGAACTAGGGATAGGCGTGATGGATGCGGATATTGTTGCTCTGGATCGATCAGCAAATACCGTACAACTTAGACTATTTACACTATCGGCAAATACCGTACAAAACTCTAGTCCATGTTATATAAATAATCAATGGAAAATGATACGCTGCGTAGACGCACTGACGATAAATATCGCGGTTAAAACAAAAGCAGACCTATTTGCTACTTTCGATAGGGGATTCAAGGGGCTTAGTAATTCATTTATTACTCCTCTTATCATATCCGAAGTATATTAAACCATATATCATATCGAAATATGGACATGAGCTCATGATATGGGTGAAGGACACATTGATTTTATAATCATTAGAGAGGAATTCAATGAGTATGAACTAGAAGATGGATTGCGTTTAAAAGTCAAACCAATAGTGACTGACATTGTGAGCAAAGGTAATAATGCCGGTTTCGCTTTAGTGTTTGACCTTTATTCAAAGGTCATCTCATCCCTCGACGACGCATTGCCCCAGAAAGACAGATACGACGGGACGAACCCCCAATTTAAGACTCTTAAGGAAGTTGTAAATATTTATGAAATTAAGACGGCCATCATTCTGGTTGTTTATCACCTTAAGGAGTTATTTGCAACAGCCGAACGAGATGCAGAAGGCCATCCTATATTTCGAATAGATGGTGATGCTCTAGTTAACGTGGTAGAAAGGCCAAGTATAGGCAGGGAAAGCATTGGACATATTTCATCTCGAGACAAAGATGTATTTAGAAATATATTCTGGGCACGTCTATGTGAGAGATATTTAAAAAGAGCAGTCTCTACCGATTTTATCTTTGATATCGAGGGAGTTAGAAGACCTTTGCAAGAGGACGGATTAGGAATACAGGCGGTTGAGCAGCCTTTTGTAGAAATAATGCTGAAAGAAATACAAAACCAGGACGGTTTACTAGAAATACTTCCTGATCAACAAAGATTTCGGCTTACCGGACGTGGTATTGAGTATTGTAGACTTTTACCAAAGACAAATGCCTAGCCTTCGGTTACATGCTGTTTCGGAAAAATTGACAGATTATCTAAATTGGAAAAATGGAAAAAGTCTGAGTATGCGACCGTCAAATATAATGTATTCCGATGTATACCGTCAAAAGTAAGACCCGTTATTCAAGAATGAGCACGATTCAGAGTCCAATCACATTTGACGGCTTTATTTGACGGGATATGATATGTAATGCAACGTATCTGACGGCCCATTTGATCGGTTTAGCACAAGTTATTTAGCTCAGATTTTCGTTAAATAAAACTATGCCGGCAGCAATAGATCCGATAATCAAGCAACGGGTAATAGCGCAGTATCTACAGGGAGTTAGCAGATAAGTACTGGTACGGTAAGTAATTTCATAGATGAACAGAATGGGCGATAACAGTATATTCTGTGGGGCCATTGTACGTTTTGTATACCACAATGAAAGAAATGCAACGATGGCTAAGGGACTACAATCGTCTGAGGCTTGATCCAGATACCACTAACGAATCCTGGGTTTCTTCCAAATATGATATCGAGGGTATGCATTGGACTGAATTGCAGCAGATATATTTACCTGAGTTGGGGATGTGTTGGGGACCTGCTTGTAGTGCATTACGGAAGAGTTGGTATGCATAC
>JBAVTY010000344.1:0-2234 GCA_049696495.1 Candidatus Nitrosopolaris sp. | reverse complement strand
TATTCCCTCAAGCTGGATTGTAGATCTACGCCGTTTTCCAAATCCATCAACACCAGTCCAGACGGTCGCACCAGAAACCTTAGCTTTCATCAAAAATTCTATCAATACTTTGTGCAACGGCCTGCCATGCAATTGATCATTTCTCTTTATCCTTATTGTGATACACCACATTTTCATTCTAGTCATGCCTTATCTCATAAACCACCTCTCACTATAATGCTGGCCAAAGCCCTTCCTCCAATCAAAAAGCCTAACGACAATCCTACATTAGTCATTATGTTGATTGTTGCAATATAAAATAGTCTGTTATCAAGTAAATTGCTTGTTTCAAGAGCAAATGAAGACATTGTTGTAAGTGACCCACAGAATCCAACTGCAACAAGGATTGAATATTTTGTATCTAGATTCCAAAAGATAGAGACAATTGAAAATACGCCTAAAATGAAACTACCGATAATGTTGACTACCAAGACATTAAGTGGAAGGGCTCCTAATAGCATTGGAGAAGAAACTATCTTATATCTAAGAAATGCACCGGCTAGAGCTCCAATAACAAGAAGAATGAATTCTATTCCTTTCATTTCTCAGTCGCGCCTACCATTATTCCGTTTTTATTATTGTATCTAGGTAGGCATTATCAGCATCATATTTATGATAAATGCGGTTTTGGCATACGACTTGTTCTTTATTAGTTGAACCTATGCCAATGCTAATGCCATAGCAGATATCACCTATGTCTGGCCGCTTATTAAAAGTATTGGATATTGAATAATGGTATGTATCGAAGCATTACAATTTATCAAGATATTACCATTTGCCGGATAATCTCTCTTCAAGCTCAGTATTGAAATCAGGTTTCACAGTTGATGAAACTTTCAATGGGTTGAAGAAGTAGGACCAGGATATGGATTCGGAGGAGGTTCAGCAGCCGCACACCAACAAAAAATGACTAGGGATAATACCTGTCCACCTTCACCAGGCGCACCAAGCGGTCACTAGCAAATCGTACTGTCACAAACAATCCCTTTTCTTTTTTCTGCTATGTTAACTACAGTAGAGAAAGGAGAAGGCGGCAATACAATGATTATCAAAATTGAAAATCCTCTTAATATTCCAGGCATATCCGGTCAGTGTAATGTAGAAGCCTCTTATGAGAATGGAAGCGGAAACTGTGACATAATGTGGGACGATACCAGAATGGTTGCTATAGCACCCGCTATTATATCAAAAAGCGAGGGGGGAATTATTAGCAAGTATTGATCGTCCATAGTTCTACTAGCGATCAAATTAGAGAATCTCGAGGAACCAGTCCTGGTACAAAAGCTGTCACCTATCAGGAAATAGTAGTAGTTATGCATTCATCGATTCGTACGTGTTCTAACCGCATGACAATTCGGACATAAAGCTACACAATTTGATTCTCTATCACCATTTCTGTGATGCCAATCAACTACATTCAACACCCTGTTACAATCAGCGCATCTATGATGCTGCTTGTCTAGAACCTTTTCCTTAACAGAATCAGGAAAAGCTTGTCTTACTTTATACTTCGCTTTTCTATGGGTGGTTTTCCATCCTATTGCACCAATAATAATGACAACACTGACAGATATAACGAATGGCCCAATTCAACCGTTTATGGATGGTGAAATAATAGTACTAGGGTTAGCAAAATATTATGCTTATTAACTGTTGGTTCGCTGTAAGGGACGTATGCACTATCATGAAGGTAGGAAATGGAACATCGTATCCGCATCTGCATCAGGTGCTAGCCTATCATACCAGAATTATCTTGCACAATGACCCACAAATAGTTGCTGATCAAGTGCAACTTTTGCCACAGGTTTCGTTTCGTTTATGCATGGAAGGTATCTCGTTGCCGCCTGGGGCCTTGAATAAGATCACCTTTGCAGTATTGATTTTATTTGCTTTAGTAGGGATTCATTGTCCACCGGTTTATGAATGACACAATTTTCGTTGATGGTAGGATGCTTCTTTTTTGAGGTTTTGTAGTAGGCATCATCAGCTGCTGTCAAAAAGCAGGTTGCAACCTTACCATCTAATTTTTTAATTTTCTCGTATAAGCTAAATCCATCTATTACCGGCATTTTAACATCAATTATAACAAGGTCATATATACCAGTCCTAAAGTTCTCTAAGGCTTCCGAAGCATCAGTAAACGAATCAACTTTAAAGCCATTTTCCTCTAAAACTAACTTCATGACTAAAATGAT
>JBAVTY010000343.1:0-1722 GCA_049696495.1 Candidatus Nitrosopolaris sp. | reverse complement strand
CCAGTAAATGATCTGAATAACAGGGGTTTTTTGGATAATCTACGATATGACATCAAAGAGTATCTCAGACAAACATTTTACTTGATGGAAATATAGCTCTAAGCTTCTAATTACGCAACAGGTCTATGGTCTATTTCACAACTTGTTAGTGGCGGCTTGGGGCTTGGGCTCTTTGCGGGGTTTGTAAGGACTAAATAGATGAGGTTGGAGCACCACGTTTTCGTATAGCCTACGCGTGTCTAATGTTCGCGCGTAGGTATGTTTGGTCGATTATTGTTAGCAGGATAATCAGTAGTAATGCCTATACCGCTGGTCATTGGGTGCGTCCACTTCAAACTTCTTCAGGTATTTGATATCCCCAGGCTCTAATCCTTTTGCGATATACACAAAGAAGTAGCGCTCTACTCCATTGATTGTTAGCCGGAAGAATCCCAAGGTCGCTTCAAATATAGCCAGGAATTCTGCTAAATCATTTTTGTTAATCATGCATGGTATTTATTAATGATTCTCCTAAGTTAAGTATCTAAGTTTGCTGCGGGCCCAAACAAACACTGAAATATGACTTGCAGCCGCCCATCTGTGGCATATATAAGATGGATGACACCACCGTTATTTATCATAATCATATTACTGAAGCATCTTCTTACTTCCCTTACGGTTATTGTTGCCTGTATTCCAATCAGTTCTTTTTTGCTGTTCGAGTGAAATATTTGGTCATGCAGTACTTGGCTATCTGCACATTAAAAATATACGCTCATATCTGAAGTAGAAAGAGACGATCTCGCAGACACACATACTATGTCCCGGCTACATGCTTGAGGAACTGGCCGAACGAAGGACTCACGTAGTACAAGTACATGGTCGTCTCCAGATCCGAACATAGACCATGTTATTAATGAACATCCCGAGGTATGCATGCGTCCTATGTCATGAAAGGGAGAACTATGCCACATTTCTGTTTCTCCGGACTATTTACTGCCCTTATGCGGTATATTCGATATTGTGGCACGATATGATGTTTTATATTCCCATCCTGATGCAAGTAAATTCATTGCCTCTACGGTGTAGCTGTAACTGAGGATATGTCTACAACTCGTTTTCGTCTGACACCCACTGGATTCTCTTGTATTGAATCCTGAAAGAATTTGTGTTTGTGTTCTGTGCCATTCTCGTCCATCAATCTCCAAGTGATTTTTCCTGTAACAGGATCTTGGCCTATCTTTTCAAACCCAATCATTTGATTGGGGTATCCAGCTGTTTTACATCTATTACATTCCTGCATCTTTTTTTCCGCTTGATTTATTGTTGACATCGCGCTAGCCACTTTCATATTTCCCTTAATAATTCAAGGAGTACTATGATGAGAGGGAGAGGGGAAGACATATCAAAGGAGAGGATGAGATTAGAAGTTCTTCTTCTAGCAAATGATTGGATTAATGGTCAATTTCAGGATATAGTCCCATTGTAAGACGAAGGATAATGAACGTATGGTGTAGAATCTAATATTTCAGCCGCGGCGATATGTTTGCATTTTAAACGTCTAAAGTTAAAATCAGGACAAGTACATGTTTTTGTTGCGCATTTACTTTATAGTATTTATCTTTACTGCTTTTAATCTGGAATAATTTCTGTTCACGATTCGTTTCTATAATTACCGATTCGTATGAATTACTTCTAGTATATTATATGCTTCTTTAATACGTCTCTCTTCAACTTCTTTAT
>JBAVTY010000342.1:0-3557 GCA_049696495.1 Candidatus Nitrosopolaris sp. | reverse complement strand
GATCTTTCGTTTCATCGTTGCACATGAGATTTTGAGTCATTAGGTCTAACGAAAGGTCTTCCTAATTAGATATTGTAAATATTGATACAAGCGTTAGTTAAGTACTATATAAATAACATATGTACCTATCCAACGCTCATAACTTCATAACCTTCCTTATTTATTTCGGATACAATCCAGTTTTTGCGATTTGAACGAATATTGTCTATCGCACGTGTCAGTTTTTCCACGTCTGTTATCGCATCAGGTACAAGTTCTTCACGTATATTTGTCAAATCAAGCATCCTTGTCTTAAGGTCGATGAGAAAATCAATCCACTTTTCTATATCATCATATCCATAATCTACAATCTTAAAATTAGGAATATATCGTTTCCATCTTCTTTTTGAAATAGATATTCCTGTAAATCCTACGATCTCTGTTTCTAATAGGTGCGCTTCATCCAATATCAATAGATCTCGCGAACGAAATTTTCTTGTTGGCAAAAGTGATAAAAGCATAGGATAATTTAATGTAGAATGGCTTGCAGTTAATGCGATGTTTAACTGATGATAGTAGTCGCATGGCTTCCATAATCTATTTTCTTTTAAATTCTCAAGATACGACCATTGGGAATATTCGTTTTGATAGTGATTCGTGGCATCATCATGAATGAATACTTTTTCCTCTCTCGTCTCCTTGTTGATTATTGTATAATCTTCTGGAAATGTTCTATATTTGCAACCACTACCCTTGAAGGATTCGTTATTCATACAGGGTCCGTAGTCCGCACTTGTATGGCGGCATTTTGCGTTGTTTGAATCCAATCCACATTTGTAAGTGCCATCTTTAATAAAATCAGATTTTACTTCACAAATGAAATTGTTCTTACCCTTTGCTACCTTGACAACGAGAAAATCCCTTGCGTACTGGCTCTGTAAATCTTGGTCGATGTACATATGTAGCTAGTGCCTAATGTTAGCGCGGTGGCTATTGCAACAGGACTTTTACCAAAACCAGTCGGAGCTTCTAATATTATGATTTTATAACCTGAAGCAAAACCAGTGCCTATTTCATTTAAAACATCAGATTGTCTGTTACGTATAGTTGGAAATGGAAAGTTTTTGATAAAGTTGAGGTTATCGCTCAATCCTAACACCTCGAATTTAGTTTCTCTTCTATGGCCTTTGCAAGGCTTCTAGAAGGATATTCTTGTTGTTCTAATCGAATTCGTGTCTTACCGTTTTTGAAATCTTTGGTATAAGCACGGATTAGCGCATTCTGTCCTATTTCCCATGTACATGAAAATTTTTCACCAGTGTATTCAGTTAGACCATCGACCCCAAAGTGCCACATTGTAACAATCCATCCCATATGGTCGGGAACAAGTCGACCATCTTCTTGTTTTCCTGTTACCATACTGGATTCCCATATCAATATAGAAATACGTTCCTCTACACTAGTCAACGCATTTGAAAGCCGTATAATTCCATTGAAGTCAACTGCGATAGGATAGTAAGAACCACCAACAACTACGGAGACAGTATCAGTTCGATGAATCGTAGTCCGTAGTACGAGGTCTCTTTTATGCCATACCGGTAATCTTATATCTTTACTAACGGAATCGATTTTAAGGGTTGAATTTAAGGCTAATACAGACCATATGTCGTGGATACTAAATCTGAGGTGAATATCATGTAATGCGTTCTTACCTATTGGTAGATTCTGTATAAGTTTGTAGATTGGATTATCAACAGCTAAACTGGGTACCCCCGTGTGGTACGTTGTCATCTTCAGCCTGCCGAATGTAGTTCCTGGTAAGGTGTAGAAGGTTTGCTTAGTTTTGTAGTCTATCTGGATCTGTCCTGTTCTTCTTAGCTTTGATAGTATATTTCGCAATGTGCCATATTTCACGTGATACACCTTGCCTTCTATTTCAAATGAAGGGAGAAAATCCAACAAACTAACTGGTCTGAATTCGTTCGCAACAATCTCCTTGATCCTCTGCATTACTATATCGCTTAGTTACTCAATGAAGATCACCAAGGAGCTAACTAGTCACCTGTAATGTCATTCAAGGTGTCATCCTTTAGGACAGCTGAAGTTTTACTTTCTTTTTTGATGTCTCTGGTATCAATTGTCTTTCCCATTCGAACATCAACCACTTTTCCGGTTTCACGGTTAAGTTTACCAGTGAACCATACTCTGTCCACGGATCTATTCGAATTGATGGTAGTGATCATATGTTGGTGTAATGGTTCAAACGGCACCGAGAATTCAAACTGCATGTAGCCGTCCGCATTTCTATGGATGATTTCTTCAGCAGTTTTTATCGAAGTGTGCGTCCTAACTACATCTTCATAATCTGCAAGTTTGAGCCGAAGCTCTTCATATTTCTGCTGTAGGAATTTGCATCTCTTGCATTCCTTCCTCTGTTCTTCTATTCCCAGTAATTCGCTATCCAAAATACTCGTAGGTTGCACTACAATTGGTTCTCTTTCATTTCCAGCAGTATCAAAGAGAGGTTTTTTGTTTTCTACTTCTTGCTTTAGTGGCGCTGCGATAGGTCTTCCATCGGTAGCGACTAGGATCTCTTTCACTTCTGGTGCTGCGGAAACCGCAGCAAAATTATGCTTCTTTTGGCTTAATCTCCCTGATTTTTGCTTTTCCGGATTTTTTGCTTCAGCTGGTAGTACCTCTAATATAGTACGCTTACTCCAAAAGCCGATG
The DNA here is from genome assembly GCA_049696495.1 of Candidatus Nitrosopolaris sp. Lineage (GTDB taxonomy): Archaea > Thermoproteota > Nitrososphaeria > Nitrososphaerales > Nitrososphaeraceae > Nitrosopolaris. Next base: position 848 of record JBAVTY010000342.1, on the reverse strand, counting down.
CGGTCTTTCTCAATCCGCTCTCTCGCGTCCTGTGACGACATGTAAGGATCTTCTCTACGTAGAGCTACACACATTCTAGGGATGTACTCCTTTGCAGTAGACTGAAATGCAGCAGCCTTCTGTTTAGCCTCTTCAAGTAGGTTGTCGTACTCAGTCAACTGGATTCACTTCCGTGTTATCGATCATTAGATTGGTTGTACCACCATCACTAACTTTCGATTTACAACTTTCACATAGAGATAGGAAAATGGTTTTTCGCTTCTACCTTCACACCAACAGTACCTTTTTGATCTAATTCTGACGATGGTGCCTTAACACTTCCTAGATCTTCTTGTTCATTGCTGGCTACGTCTCCGTTTCCTACCTTGTTTGTATACGACTTCGGAGAATAGCCAATTTCTTGACTTATCATGATGGTAGCTCCTCTCCTGTAGGTGAGTTTTGTTTCGAGGAAATTATTTTAGATATTCTGTGTCTTGCTAATCGGAACGTGTCTGCATTCTTTTCAATCCCGATAAATCTTCTATTTTGATTTAGAGCTGCCATTCCTGTTGTACCAGTTCCCATCATCGGATCTAATACAGTTTCATTTTCACGGGTAAGTTTCGATATAACGTGCATTGCCTCATCTATTGACTGCGTCCAACGATGTAGTGTTTTATTAGGACGCTGTGAATCAACCGAATCTTCGATAAATTCAAATATTTTTGGTTCGGTACCCTTAGCTGTGCTGCTTCCATACATGGTTGACATTTTAGGTTCCTGACATGGTTGACACTCCAGTCTTGGAGTGTAATAACAAGTGGATATAATAGAAAATAGGTACAGAATGATAATCGAGCCTGAAC
>JBAVTY010000341.1:0-7227 GCA_049696495.1 Candidatus Nitrosopolaris sp. | reverse complement strand
TGTAGTTAGTCCTATAGTCTCGTCACCCTTACTTTACAATAACATTTTAGTAGCTGCTACATATGACACTTGGATTAAAGATACATCTTTTACAGGGAAAAATTTTCTTCTTGGAATAGATTCAAACTATGGAACACAGATTTGGAACTATGAAATTCCTGGTGGTGTTTTCTCAAGGTGATGTTATATCCTCGGCTAGTGTGCCTCTTGCTCTGCGATATATCCAGATCCAAATAATACCTTCAATGACTCAGAATCATAATGCAAAAATAGTACACATAACACAATTATAACATAGTACAACGAGCCGGAAAAGAAAATAGATAGGGATGATTATATATGTATAATGAAAAATAATGTTAGCAAGTTAATATTACAAAACCATTATTACACTTATTTCACCATCATTAAACACGGGTAAGATGATCTATCAAGATTTCAAATTATAACCAAAGTACCCTAACCAATATAGGAGATAGATCGTAATTTTGCGGAGCAAGCAACCTTACATGTTGTCACGCACGACCAATAAGATAAACATGCACCAGAGCTAACAAAGAGAATCTATCTTATGGCTATCATCAGCGTGACACATTGCGGATGAGGTAGTATACATTGTGCCTTCGTTGGACAGCCATAAAACCCTAATTTTAGCTCATTCATGTTCTTGTCAAAATGACGGGGTTTCATCTGACGGAATGGTGACGTGTATTTGATGTTAGCGTTAACGCCTCAAATTAAGGATCTTTGAGATTGCTATAACAACATCACGGTGTCCATGTTGCTGACATTGTAAGAAGAGAACATCGCCGTGATGTCATAACTTGTAGCAGACCCATTTGTGGAATCGATCACTAACAGATGGACTAAATTAAAGGCTCTATATATTAAAAAATATACCTTATACCAACTGTTGTCTTCTTTCAATCTCCTGTAGTCTTGTTGATAAAGCCATAAGTTGATCTGATAATTGTGCTATAGCATCGTCTTTCACCTTGTCACGATTTCTTAGTGATCGATTTACCATCTCTAGTTCTTCGACTTTGGTTTGTATATCTGCCCCTTGTCTTTCCAGCTGCGGTATATTCAGAAATGTCAAATAGGATTCAATCCTGCGAAATATCTCTGCCTTCTCAGAATCTTTCTTACGCCAATAAGTAGAGCCAGAATGTCCGATAAAATATTCAGAGAAATCAGAATAACCCAGATCAGATATGGTTGTTTTTACAAATCTCCTAAAGCTATGTAGGGTTATTTGTCTACGGTTCCCGTTTCCATCTTCACGAGTACCTTTACCCATGCGATCCAAGGTCTTTCCAAAGGGCTTCGCAAGATCAAAATATATTGTTCTTGGATTAGGTTTTTCTCGATCCTGATGTACAGCAAAAATAAGATCGTTATCGTTTCTATCTGGTGTTCTGTATTCCGTAATAGTTTTTCCTTCATTATCCTTATGACATACCCTTCTGTTACGATACTTGTATTCTATGCACTGTTTTAATTGCCTTGCAACTTCCTCAGTCAGGAAAATATATCTATCAGTTTTAGTCTTCGTATATTCTCCTCTGACAAATATTTTTGCCGGTTGGGATTGTAAATGCAGATCCTTGATTCGAATTGATAAAGCTTCTACGGCCCTAAAACCTGTTGCAGTTAACAACATAACATCTGCGGATTGAATCTGTATTTATCACCGAATTTAACAAGAAGAAACGTAATAGGACAAGTTTTTGAGACTCGCATTAACAGAAGTTTTGCAAATCTACATACGGAGGACATGCGAAGTGCGGGATTTGAACCCGCGATCCCGAGCTTGGGAAGCTCGTACCTTAACCAGGCTGGGCTAACTTCGCTCGCATTTACAGACGACGAATTTGGGATAATAAGATTGTTATTCACAAGTACACATCAAATAGGAATAGCCACCAGCAACAGGCCCAACGACTGACATGATCAGTAACTCATAGCATCGTTACAAAAACCAGTAAATCATTTTTTTGAAGAGGCAATCCTTGCAGTTAATTCTTCTGCTTCTATTTGGTCCTGACGGTGTTGAGCAATCAAGTAATCAGGTTAGACCCTTTTTAACGAATATACTGAGGTCATCGCACCACCGATAATATTTAATTGGTCTAAATTGCTGCAATTAGAACCTCCATTTTAGGTAATCTTTTTGCTCCGGCAATAATTACAAACGTCCAATAAATAGGCACCAAGACCAATTTCTGTGAAAGGTTGATTCAATGTCTACTCTTGTATTAACTAAGACATTACCGATTGATTTTAAGTTCTCGCCCGAGTATAATAAGATTAGACATACAAACACAATCAAAAGTGAAATAAGCACTTTTGGTGTATATGGTCATAATCATAGATGAGATGTTATCCATCGTCGACGACAGTAGATTTCTAAAGCTCTATTTATCACGATTAATCTTTAATTCTTCGCAACAAGAAAATCGCGATTCGTATAAACATGTACATATGCAAAAGCACGGGAGAAAGAAACCTAGGCCAACAAAAAAATAAGTAGACGCTGCTTGCACAACAGACCGTTACTTACTTGCTGTCATGTTGGTTGTCTTTGTCATGTTACCAGCTGGAGTTGTCATGTTAGCAGCTGTGCTCTTGCTCATGTTACCACCACCAGCTGTCATGTTGGTTGTCTTTGTCATGTTGGCGCTCTGTGCATTTGCAACGTTGACATTATAAAGTGCCACTGTCACAACTGCGGCTACCAATATTGCTCCCGTTATGAGAAAAGATGTTTGTTTATGCATTGTAATGCCTACAACGAAAAAGTATTTATGGGTTCTCTTAGCTTAGATTGTAGCATAACTTCTAACTATAAAATATTGCATCTTAGCTCCGAATAACATAATTGTAATATTATTGAAGTTCAAAATCGCACGAAAAGCTAGCTGCATTTCTCTCCTATGTATTATAGCACATTATCACTGGCGCGATATCTTTTGCGAGGTTCAATTTACGCTTGGACGAGTTCGATCGGCTGTAAGGAATAACGCGATAGATTGATTGTTTACTTTGCATATGGTAATAGATATTTCTGTAATATGAACCCTGGCCGAAGACCACAAGACTTTTCTCTCCTCAGAAAGGCTTTTCTGATAATGCATCCTTGCCTTATGGGAGGTTTTAGTCGAGTTCTTTCAAAATTGCAATACTAGACATCTCTCGTATTCAGTTCAGACCTCTCCTACTGAATAACGATATTATAAAAACAAGTGATCTAGTAGAATGTCGATATTCAGTTCAACCGCAAGATTTTTGGCTGACACATTTGGTATATATTGCATCAACAATAATTCTTCGATACCATACTTTTGTATCCTATACATTAGTAAACTTACATTTATACCACTTACAAGTCTAGAAGTAAAAATAAAAGGATCGTTCGTTTTTTCCGTGATTAAATCCGTCCATTTTGCTGCATATTCTCAATAGTCGCTTACCCTTTTCGGTGGTTATATACGTCTGATTTCCCTTCTCATGTACCAACAAGTCATGCTCAACTAGCAATGTCAAGTATTCCTTCGAGACAGTGTGAGAAAGAAATGTTCTATGCATTATCCTTGTTATGGTCGCTCTTCCGTTGTTTGCAGCTTCGAGCATCATCATTACTACCTCTGTTCTGCTCCTGCCCACCATATCGGTTTTGCTTCCGTATTTCACAGAAAATCAAATAGTGGATGGAAACTAAGTATTTAAGAAACACCTAAGTTTATTCTGATGTGTTTTTAATCTTACTTTTTGGTATAAACGCTCTTATTCAGTTCAGGTATCTAAAAGAATACATTTACAACTGGTCTTCTGATGTTCTGATTAAGCTGGAATTGCTTTGTATAAGCCTGGACATTTTCTTTGTTGATGCCCATGAACTTTGATATCCATAATTAATACAACTACTTTTACATTCACAATTGTTTAAATTTTTTGCATATTCTTTTTGAGTATAACAAAGTTGTTTATGTCCAAATCCATACTTTAGATTATGGTAGTTTGCGTAACATCATCTGCTTGAAGAGCCTTTATTGAACCTTCTGGTGGCCCCTAGCAAAAGCTTTGCGTGGTATGCAAGGCTTTTGCCACTCCTAGTAAAAGTCATAGGTTGCCATGGTAATGCCGGTGTTTTAAAACGCCATTTCGACATGATTTTCAAAACCCTCTCGGCACAATATAAGAAACATTCAACAGATTGTCCACGAAATATTGGTCGTTTAGCTAAGCTTTGGCGTAAAAGCCTGGTTTTCTTTCATATATCTGTCCGTTTTGCATGGCCTTTTTGATAAAAGCTCTTGCCTCTTCCTCAGTGAATTTCCCTGTCCTTGCAAGCTCATTAATGAAATTCTTTTCTTCTACATCGTTTTTATCCTGCCCAGAAAGTGCATTAAAGACTTCCATAAATGTCTTCAACTTGGAGATTTCGCTGTGAGGTTTGCCATGCAGTACACCTAGATCTACCTTTCCGGTATTAACATCAACGCCTGCAGTTTCTAGCATTCTTTGTACAAGGTAGATTGCACGTTCTGCATCATCAGCTTCCACTTTGTCTTTTAGCAACAATCTCGCCCTCGCTGTAGATAGTCTGATCAGTCCTTCAAGCTGCCTGGGTGTGACGGTAATCATACCCTCGGAGTCGACATTTCTCATTTTCATGTAATAATTTCTAATGATATCTATTGCTTCAACCGTTAGCCTTGGTTCGATCTGTTTCGAAAATGCAAGATACTTACAAAAGAGATCTGTATCGATAGCAGGATGCGCTGCACGTCCTGCCTCACGATGAAGTTCCAAAATGTGACTTGCTATACGGTTATCCTTCTCTTTCTCAGGGATGTCTCTAACCACATAAATGATGTCAAATCTAGTCAAAAGCGGAATGGGCAAATTAACATTTTCTGTTATGTTCTTGAATGGATCATATTTTCCATAGAGCGGGTTCGCAGCCGATAAGATAGAAGTTCGTGCATTTAATGTGGCAACAATACCTCCTTTTGCTACAGAACATGTCTGTTGTTCCATTACTTCATGTAACGCTGAGCGATCTTCGGGCTTTATCTTATCGAATTCATCAATACAAACCAAACCCTGGTCTCCTAAAACCACCGCCCCAGCTTCGAGCATCATAATCCCAGACTTGTCGCGAATCACGGCAGCGGTTAGGCCTGCCGCTGTCGTACCTCTTCCTGAGGTATAAAGACCCCTCGGTGCAATTTTAGCAGCGAACTTTAGCATTTCCGATTTTGCAGTGCCGGGATCACCGACCAAGAAGATATTGAGATCTCCTCTGCGTGTTGATCCGTCTTCTAGTTTTTTTGTTACTGATCCCACTATCAATAGCAAAATTGCTTCTTTGATTACTTCATGACCATAGACATGGGGAGCAAAAGACGCTATGAGTTTGTCATAAGCGTCAGGCTTGCTTGCTATAGCCATGATCTGTTTTTCATCTTCTGTGCTAATTGCTATTCTTTCGATAGTTCGCATCTCCTTGCTGCCCGCCCGTCCACCAAGGTATTCAATGTTGTTTCCTTCCATTTTTAGTCGGAAGAGGCTAGTCTTTACTTGTGAGAAGATCTGGTCTTGCTCTATCCGAACTATACCTGTTAACATAATTCTATCCCCAGGGCGACATTGATCAACGAGGTCACCCATCACGGTGACTTCTACATAATGTGGGAGCTGGCCTGCTGGCAGATCCTCAGGTAATTCCTGAAGTCTTACCATTTGAAAGTCACTAAAAATGCTATTTTCTGGATCCATTTCGAATTCTTTCTCTGAACAGTTTATGCATTTCAAAGGTTTTCTTAGTACAAGTCCTTTCAGTTGGGTTTCGTTAATGGCGTTGCAGTTGAGGCAGCGATAACCGATCCTCTTGGCAAGTGGTTTGACCTCGGATGATCGCACGACCATACCTGAGACTCCTATTAACTTATCTATTACCTCAGCATTAATATCTCTCAAGCCTTTCTGTACAGAATAATTTCCTATTCTAACTTTGACTTTATCTCGTATTTCAAATGCGTAATCTGGGTGGATTTCGGTTAGAATTGATAACACAGCTGAATTAAAAGCCTCTAACATTTCGTCTGGATCATATGTGATTTGCTTCGCAAGCTCTGGTCTAAAAGTATCAAAATCAATATAATCAACTGCAAGTGAAACGGAGTTAGAAGCCATCATATGGTTAATAGCCTCAAAATACTTGTATGCTCCATCCTTGTCTTTAAATGCCCGTAAAAACTTTTCCAGATTATTGGATAATGCAGCTAAAGTTTGTTGTTCAGACAAATTTCTTTAACGCTCTCTGTTTGAATGCTAAAGAAGAATTGTGAACAAGCATATAGAGTTCATTTTCCTCAGCTGAGAGTTTTTCTTTGAGTTCTGGTGATAGAGGAGAGGCAGCTGCGAGTTTAACAATTTTTTCGAGACGAGATGCTATGAATGAATTCATTGAAACTATCAAATTTTCCCTTTCCCTCTCCCTCAAACCATCTAGATAATCATTAACCCTTATGTAAAAATCGGCATCTATTCCTGAGAGATCATGCGGCTTCGCTATTCTTTCTCGATTCAAAGCTCTTGAAATATATGAAGAGACGTTGTTATCTGGAAATTCGACAGTACCCTGTTCCAACAAAATTTTTGCTACCCATCTAGGAATGGACGATATATCTCCTTGCTTCGCGTCGATCATGACGCCGCCTACAGACACATTTACATCTTGCGTGTATGATACCCTAACATCTTCCATCAAATATTCTATACGATAAGCACCTTGAATAATTTTTACCTCATTATCTGAAGTATTACTAACCATTCTAATTGCGTTGAGTGTATGATTGCTGATCGTTATATCTTTTGTCAAGCCAGCTTTTGTTTAGCTATGAGCTAAACTATAAGTAAGGGTTAGTTATTTGAGCCAAAAGAGCAATGTCTAGTTCAGGCATTGATACGGAAATACTCATGCCAGACAGTCGATATTGGATATTTGGTTTTAAACTACACGTAATGGCAAGTACTAGTCCTCTCCTATTACCATTATCAGCAGCTTTTACATAATATGGCGGTAAATCATATTATTTTGTCTGGTCTTCTAGGCACCCCTGCCTACACGAGGGTTAGTTAATACAGTTTAGGACTTAGTTCCGGTATATGATTCACGACGAAATCTAATCAAATGGTCGGTCAGCCTTGTTGTTTCGT
>JBAVTY010000340.1:0-2298 GCA_049696495.1 Candidatus Nitrosopolaris sp. | reverse complement strand
TAGCCTTCTTTGGGTGGACCTGATCGTTTTTCACCAAAACATTAGACACCTTTAGGATAGCTTTATACCAAACGATCAATGGAAGTTAGCAAAATGAAAACATGGAATTATGCCCCAGCCTCAACTAGGTAGTATCGCATTCAAGAGTAGCCCCGATTATGTCACCCCGGTTTCTGTATTTCACTTTCCGTATACAGTCAGACTAATTATTTATGAGAAGCCAAGCTTATTTCAATTTCTATTGTATGATACTATTTCATTGTTTTATCCATTCTACATATCTTTACGTACAAGTGTATGTTGTACTAGAACAACAACAAAATGACTAGTTACTAGAAGATGTTTTATTCATAACATTTTGTCCTAGTAGTAGTCGTTTTGGGTCAATTGATTATTATATTAAGACCGATTAAATTGTACCCTATATTTTATAGTAAAAATATATCATATTCATTTAAGAAATTGAAGTACAGATGCAGCGTCGATATTATAGCCAAAATACTAGATGCAGCTCTCTGTGGAGAATCCAAGTCAAAAATAATGATGCATGCTCATCTCAATCATATACAAATTAAACGATATATTCCTCATGTACTTTCTGAACAGCTTATGGAGAAAAGAAGTAATCCAATAGACTCGTCTTTTTTGTATGCAACAACGGAAAAAGGGCGTATATTTCTGCAGAAATATGAAAAAGTACAATTAAATCAAATAGAATAAAAATAATGGCCATCCGAGTTGACTTTGTCTTGTGAAATACAGAAGTCTCACCGGCGCTATGATAATTATCTTTTTTATATAAAATAAACATTTCAGTCGCATTTTCTTGCCTGGTTACTCATGATCACCTAATGATCGTTAATTATTGATCCTTTTTCACATCAAATAATATAGCATAATGTACCGAAATAAAATACGCCTCACTAATTTTGGTACAAACAGTAGGGCTTTTGGTTAGCGAGTTGTTAGAAGACGAAGCACAAGAAAGAGAAGGGGAATCATTGTATTACATCGCACTCCTTCAATATTCCGGAGAATTCCTTCCTCTTCCTTGGTGAAATACATGTATTTGCTTTGTTTGCTCATGTCAGCGAAAGTGGTGGCCGAAACCAAAGCCAAATGGTCCTCCAAAGAACCCTGGAGTGAAACCATAACCACATCGACAACCCGTTCCAAATCCATAACCTTATCAGCTACACGCAAATGCTGGGCGTTGTTGCTATTATTATTATTGTCGCTATCGCAGCGAACAAAATTGCAGAATTCATTATACTACCATTGTTGCTCTAACATCGGATGTCAGTTTAGTTTTCCATCTTTGGAATTAGCCTTAAATCATACTCTTGGAAAAAGTATTTGAGGAATAAATCGTATTACAATTATAAGGAAATAAATGCTAAATGTAATTTTTTAGCAGTGCTAAACTGGAATTTGGATTCTACCTCTTTGAGATACGACGGAATAGAGTATCAATCTCAATGATCTTGGATTCTTAGTACTATTGAGGCTTAATGTGTTAGACACAGCGTCTTATTGCTACCTTTCTGAAACTCAAATGGGACGTACAATATCATATGTAATTCCATATTGGTTTTTCAAGGTACAGAGCAACTCTGTCATATGTTCATAAGGTTCCGAGCTCAACTTTTGTAAAGGGTAGATTCTAACTTCTCTAGAGCATACTCTGAACAACTCTATTATAGAAGATAAAATGAAAGAGTATTCAAATTTATGACCATAGGTAAAAATAAAATGTCCACTCAACACCAGGTCAAAACTCCTGTCACAGAAATTTCTAGTTAATACCATCAATCGTTTGCAGAGCTTGCCAGAGCGGAACAGTACAGCAATCATAATAACTTATGACGATTCAGGTGGATGGTATGATCATGCAATACCTCCAATAGTCAGTCAATCTAACGACCCTGCTAATGATGGTCTTCTGGGTAATGTTGGTCTATGAGGTCATTTTCCTAGTGGTACTTATCAAGACCGATGCGGTTATGGGCTCGTTTGCCTTTTTTGATAATCTCACCGCATGCTAAAGTAAATTCCATACTATTAGTGACCAGTCTTCTATCCTGCGCCTTATTGAAGATATTATGGAATATTTATCTACTCACTTATAGATTGGAAGATAATGTATCCTGGGGATGTGTTAAGTTAACAAGTTATGTAACCGATTGCATTACTCCTATCTGTAAGATGTCAGTTATCCTTCTCCCATGAGTAGCATTGTAATTCTCAGTCCATTCCTGTACTGCTTGTCCAATATCTGATTGATTTCTGAACGTACTA
>JBAVTY010000339.1:0-2095 GCA_049696495.1 Candidatus Nitrosopolaris sp. | reverse complement strand
TCATTAGCTGTGGTACCAACATTGAATAAAGGTCTAATTTGTTCAGTGGTAACCTGAGTAATTTTCGATTTTGATTTAATATCATAATCATCTTTCTCTTCTAGTTAACCTTTTTCACGTTCTATGTGCCTTTTCCATTTATTTATTAAAGCCCCTATGTTTCGAAAGGACATATGCATTATCTACGTCATTAACTCTATCTACTATCCCAATATAAATAACGCATATCGTCGTCCATCCTTTAATAAGCGATTTCAAATTTAGTATTTGTAGTAACTGTAAAGGCTCTCGAGTCAATATCGCTATAATTACTATTAAATGGAATTATATCGATAACAGTGAAAGCCATTCCGAATTTAAAGTAAGGTATGATGACGACATCCATAAGCTTCATTGGTACATTTGCAAGTGCGTCACACAAGTATCGTTCATCGATTAACGAACTCTTTGTAATAGCCATAGCAGTTAATGGTTTTATAGTTATCTTATCTGCATATATTGCATTTATCTTACGTATATTTACAGTGTCACCAATAGCAATCCCTGCATTATATCTTGTGAGACGATCTATTCCTATAATGTATTTATTTTCTTTTTCTCTGGCTGATTCTAATGGTGCGCACCTAGCAACGGTAGACTTTTTCTTGCCAGAAATTTCAATGATATCTCCTTCTATTGAACGCATAACATTATAAACAATCCTTGCCATTCCTTTGCCTACATCCTTCCTATCATACGCTTCAGTAACCTTTAGTTTTAGCGTAGTTGTTATATCGTTATGCAGCACCTGTTCTTCTGATCTAAGCGCTAATTCATTATTGGGCATGTGTCAACAATAGAATATATCACCATCGGAAATATAACATTCGATTAACATTGGGAGTTAACAAGGTTAATCAAATCTGCCGGTTTGCTTATGAAAAAGGCTATAAAAAAAAGAAGCGGGCTTGGAGGGATTAGGTCCCCGTATATAAAGGGGGAAGATTAGGATCAAATTCTCCCTGGTCCATTCCGAACATATCCGTTGGCATCATACCTGGACCCGTTAGTCGAATGTGGCTGAGAACTTGCGATCCTGTTGAGCTGCAGCTATTTTTAACCTTCTACAGTTATGCCGTAGCCCTGAGCGGTTCGTTATCGTTTCGGGTGTCCGAGACCAATCATATTCCGATGAACATAAGGCCATTGATATCATAGTATAGAATGAACATCCGCCCCCAGCCCTTTCGTCAGCAAGAGGAATCCGCCTTGCAAAGTAAGCAAATAATGGTTGGTTAGTTATTCAATATTCAGAATTCACCACAACGTTAACTTCAAAAAAGATTCCTCTCAGGTTTGAAGAGCTAATATGATATGCTCAGGCACAGACATACTCGAGAAACGAAACTTGATGCGGTAGGACACAAGGGCACGCAAGCTGCCACAAATCTCGTAGAGCACGGAGAATGCCCGCCAGTTATTCTTTCTTTACCAGCAAGACAGACATTTTTGTATTCCTAGGTTTATAAAATGGTGGTTCAATGTCTAGACTCTCCTCATGGAATGTGCCTTACATGATGAAATCTTCTACACCAAGTATATCATCTCTGTCCGACTCCCAGTTTACCGTTGTAGGAATAACAAACTTTCCGATATGAATGAACATAGGCGCTTTGTAAATATATTCATAGACAATATAGATAATAGATAGAGTATGGCATTACCAAAACTATTGGTTTCTGCTATGATAGCTCTACTTTCAGTGATAATGATACTCCCATCAAACGCTCATGCAGTACACACACCAGAATACTTTACCGGTTTTCATGCTAATGATATAAAAGTTTGTCAAATGTTTGCACCGGGTGCTTTTGCTAAAGTGACGTCCAAATACGTAGATTGTATTACTGGCTTTTACGATGGGCAACACCAAAAAACATTAACGTTTGGAATCAGTCAATACAAAGTCGGATTCCAACTTGGAAGAACTGATTCTGTCATAGGTATAGACGACCCACAAGCGGCGTGCAAAAAATATGGCCCGCAGGTAAACTATGGTCCAGAATGGTACTGTACGACGGGTTACAGTGACGCTCAGACATAAGTCCAAAATGGT
>JBAVTY010000338.1:0-4076 GCA_049696495.1 Candidatus Nitrosopolaris sp. | reverse complement strand
TGAGCCTGAGGATAGAAACGTGCGATCAGCCTCAGGGGAAAGACAATAACATCCTATATCATGAAAAAATCACGTTCTTGTAAGGGTTTGGGTCTCTTCTACCTCAAACACAACCTTCACTTGAAGTGACTAGGTACGACCGTTCTGCCAGAATCATATGGCCCTAGCAGTACACCGTAATTGATGTCACCTTCGGAAAAATATACAAATTCCACGTAAAATGTCATCAGGATCATGTAGATTACCTTTAGCTGATAGGCAAGTTCCTTTCAGGCACAACGATCCTACCCGACATTATATCGCTCGTCAATTCAGATATCTTAGATTTTACCACCTCTGGCACCTTTGAGTTGAACGGTGCGAGATATATTATGCCATCGCCCGTGCCATTCGGTCCGGCTTCTACTCCGGGTCTCAATATGTTACCTACGAACCTACCATGTATCATGTCATCGTACGCTTTGGTGTATGCCTTCTTCATGTCTATAACAAATGATGTTAGTACTATATTTGGTGCGAGATGGCTTTGGTCTGCAACTGCCCCCAGCGCATAGACGCCTATCTCCTTTGCGGCCTCAATAACGCCTTGCCCCGAGGTATCAGCGGTATGTAGTACGACATCTGCGCCGTAACTTATCTCATCCATTGCGACTTGTTTCCCCTTGGTGATATTATTAAAGTCGAATGTCCACTCAGATATCACCCGAGTGTCTGGATCGATATAATGCGCGCCCTGTTCATATCCGTCAGCGATATTCACGATGTTCGGATAATCCTCGCCCCCAACAAAGCCTATCACATGATTCTTTGACATCATTGCGGCCACCGCACCTAATAAGAAAGCGCCCTGTTGTTGTTCTGGATAGATTGAAACTACATTTGGCGCCTTTACAAGGCCGGTCATAACCACGAATTTTATATTTGGATAACTTGGTGCAATCTTTAATATCGGATCTCCCCATTGAAAGCCTTGGGCAATTATCATTTTTGGATTCTTGTCCGCATGTTCGATCAGACTGGTCACAACATCGGATATCGGTATGCGGTCGACAGACGACGCGTTAAGACTAGAGACACTACTGAGGCCCTGCGTACCCCATCCCTGATCATTGAAATGGGCGTCTGTGAGAAGGTAGACATTGGCGCTGGGAATATTGCGGACCGACGTTCTGTCAGAACTGTTCAGGCCTTTGGATAATAATGACTGCAATTCTAATGTCTTTTCCTGCTGTGACGTCATTGGTCCTAGAAGACTCGGGGATGATATCCTTTCGTGGGGCCGGGTGAAGGTAGAATTGGTCACGCTCATACTCTCCTTATCCGAGACCCGCGAAGAGGAATAAAGATTGTAGAATACCAATGCATAAGCCACAGCAGCCACTACTGTTATCAACAACGCTACGATCCTAATCATTTCATGTCTGAATAGTCCATTCCTTCGACTCGACTGTCATATTATCGTTATTCTGATACAAGTCTCATTCGAATTCATGTTCTACAAGAAGATAATCGTGGATTCAGTTCTTTCTTTACTTTTTTTACTAACTCGTCTATATCGACAGGCTTTGGAATAAAGCAATTTACCCCGTCCAATAAACCGGGTGGCGGCACTCTTAGGGTCTCATTATAGATCTCAGATGCCGTCAAAAAACATACTTTGACTTTTGTGTCTATCTTCCTTATCTCTCTGTAGAACTCATACCCATTATACATATTTGATATTTAATATCAAGTATAGATAAAGAATAGAAATTAGGCTTAAAATTTAAGAGAGCTAATATCGGATCATTAAATGAATCGACTTTGAATCCTTCATCTTCCAGACACATTCTTAGCACAGAGGTGTTATAAGGTTTATTGTCTACGAGTAATATTGTCGTCATGAATTTAATTCCTCTCTTATTCGTTTTACTAGCTCGTCTATATCAATAGGTTTTTGAATAAAGCATTTTATATCTACCTCTTCTCGTTTATATTGTGAAGATGCATTAGAACTGCTTTGAAATTTCTTTTTGAGTCCTTCATGATATACCTCAAAAGCTGTGATAAAGCATACCTTGATTTTGTCATCTATCTTCCTTATCTCTTGATATAGCTCGAAGCCATTCAGGTTTGGCATCTTATAGTCTATAAGCGCAAGATCATATGAGCCACCTTTGAAGCTTGATAATGCTTTCACAGGATCGTTGAAAGTATCCACTTTGAAGCCGTTATCCTCAAGACCCAGAGTAAAAGCTGTTGCGATATCAAGTTCATCATCTACTAATAGTATTCTATTATTGATGTCTTTATTGGTGGTTTTGTCATCGATTTGCCTCAGGGCGGTTTCGCCTCTTTAACCTTCGTCAAGGGTATACTAAATGTAAAGATAGCACCTTTCTTTCTGTCATAATCAGAGTTATTTTCAGCCCAGATCTTTCCTCCATGGGCTTCGACGATGCTTTTAGAGATAAACAGACCCAAGCCCGTACCTGTTTCAGATTTAGCAGCAAATTTCGTAAAAAGTCTAGGCATTATTTCAGGGTCTATCCCTTGACCTGTGTCCTTTACACTAACTAAAGCCATGCTGTCCTTCACCCCTTCTGTGACTCTTATAGTACCTTCCGTGGTGAACTTGATTGCATTGCTCAATAGATTAGAAATAACTTGAGTCAGACGGTTCTTGTCTGCATCTACTTCAATACTATGATCTTGCTGTGGTTCATGCACTAACCTGATATACTTGTTGGATTTTTCAATTTCAGTCCTTTGGTCTTCAATAACATATGATATTAATTCGTTGAGATTGACTCTCTCCTCTACATTCAGTTTCAGTGATTGTGTTTCAATCCTAGTGACATCAAGTATATCGTTAGTAAGCCTTTGGAGCCTAGTGGCGTTTCGCGCTATGGCATCAATCATCTCTTCCCTTCTTTCAGGGTGTCGCCGTATTAATTTAGAATATCCTAGAATAGCTTGAGTAGGAGTCTTCATTTCATGACTTGCAATATTGATAAACTCTTGCTGCATTTTATCGTGGATTTTTAACTGTTCGTTTGCTCTCCTCAGCTCTCCAGTACGTGTATTTACAACGGATTCCAATCTCTTATTCCATGAGAACACCAAGAATGCAACTATAAATGCTACTGCCCCAATTACTGTCACTACTAATATCGTGAAGTATTGCTGCTGATTAATTAATGCACTTACATCACTTGTGAGGTTGTGTTGTGCGCTAGTGTATAAAACCAGAAAGGTTTTCCCATCAACTACTACCGGCTGATATGCGATAGTATTCATTTTGCCGTTGATGAGAATATCCCCTGATCCTGTATTTCCCTCCAACGAACTCATTATTAGATCATTTAAGAGATTCTTCGATTCAGGGGAGTGTAACGAAGATGAGAGTACAGATTGAAATTTATTGCCAAAAACATATTCGTCCACATAATGTTGGGCACCACTAGCATATAGAATTATTCCATTTCTATCGAGCATGCCTATAGTGCTATTAAATTGTGGAAATAATTGATTTATCAAAAAGTTGCCCAAGGTTTCGAGCCTGATTGAGGCAACTACTACACCGGTAAGTATTCCATTATCATGACCTGAGCTTGTAGTATTGATAACAGGATATGATATGTATAGTCTGGGAATTTTATCATTTGATTCAATTAGATTACTGTAATATATCGTATGAGTATCTCTTGGGATAGTAAAGTATGGTCTGTAACTTAGGTCTGTTCCTCTATATTTTTGATATATACTTTCGTTTATATTACTTATCCAATTTATTTTGCCGTTTTTGTCAAGCCACATGTAAAAGTCTGTCAGATCACTTGAGGAGCGCTGCCTAGTATTAATGACAATGTCTGCTCTTTTGTACTCATTATTATGTATAGCAGGAGATTCAGAAAGTGTTTGTAAAAGAGTTCCAACAGTTTGTAATTTATTTGCCAATATTTGCGAAATATCATGTACTTCAATTCTGGTGTTAGATCTCACTTCCTGTGAAGCGACATCGATTATCTTATTAGATGTAAGAATTGAGTATTGATATGACATGATGGATAACGTCAATGCAATAACTGCGACAA
>JBAVTY010000337.1:0-2343 GCA_049696495.1 Candidatus Nitrosopolaris sp. | reverse complement strand
CTCCAACAATGGGATGGTTGATTATCTTTCGGATCTTGGCCATAATTGTACGCATTTCCACATGTAACCAGCTCTCTATTGCTGAATGTGAGGTAACGGTTAGTGATGAAAAGTGTTAGCTTGGAATGCCTCTTGTATGCAAATTAAGATCCATACGATTATCGCTAACATTATTATGAGTACTATAATTTTATCTGATAGATTTAGACTACTCACTTTCAATATTTATCAAATCCCCAATATATGATGTTAGTACACACCCCCTCCAACAACAGCAGCTTGCAGTGGAACCCGTTGGCCCAAGAATTTTGAAAGACACTGAACATCAATTCATCCGTTTTTCCCCATCTTTTTCATTTCAAGAAACGAAATACAACTGCATTTGGTAGGCCGATGAAGAAACCCCATCAGACTGTACTGGCAACGCAGTGTTTTAGAAATCAGGATTCAGTGTAAAAGCACAAATCAGAATCTTCAGATGGAACACTTGACTTATTGTTTTTATATGTTTATTGTCTTTTGTCTTAATTTGATTCAAATTGAATTATTTTCAGAACGACTTGTCCCCCGATATCATGGCGCACTAGCAAAATTGCTTTAAATCCTAACTGAGTAACTAGTTCATGTCAATGGATTAGGGCAATTAGGATTAGCTGCAGCAAAATATGTAAAAGAGGATTTGACACATACGGATATGATATCAATGCAGAGGCTATGGAGATAGCTCAGAGGAGTGCAGGAATAAAACAGGTAACAGATTTTGGTAGTGATGATTTTGACGTATACGTAATTTGTGTGTCAACTCACAAACTGGAGGAAAGATGGTGAACTAGTATCGATAGAAAGCACTATACCAAAGGGAACATCAAAGAAAGTGTTCGAAATACTCAATCATAGACTACATGTTGTTCTATCTGCAGCTCCCTTTCCCCGATGCTGTGTGCTTACAACATAATCATAAACAAATGGTCTTATATACAAGAAGCAGACATCTTACCATTGGATCTCAAAAGACTTTGCCGATTAAATTTCTCGTCGCAGGTGTGAGCGGCTTTATCGGGTCACTCGTCTATGCCATTTCTGAAATGGAGTCATTGAACCTCTATTCCTTAAAGCGCGGAGATTTTATTTTCTCGCCTTTTCTTTTTATATGCGTTCGAGTGACTTAGGTAACAACTGCCTTTGCCACACAAGCAAGTCGCGATAAAACCTTCAGGATCATTTTTTATCGTTGCTGCTTTTGTTTTTCCACTCCACTTCACAAGCTATTAATGGTGCTCTATTTGTATTTGGTGTAGCCGTGGCGCTTTTACCAATGACATTGACCAATACGACTATTGCATTTACACCTAAAGAATATGCTGGGATCGGTTCAGCCACTACGAATATGATGAGAATTATAGGAGGTGCAATAGGTCCTGTTCTGACAACTGTAATTCTAGCTTCTGCTACGATCTCTATTACTGTGGATAATGTTGAGAAAAGTTATCCAAGCCCAGTCACATTTAACATACTATTTGGATTGGGAGTTGTAATGACAATTGCGTGTGTGTTCTTAGCTATCAGAATGAAACACCTCGCTACTAAGATGACTCCCTTGACAGCCAAAGATGTGGCGTGAAAATAGAAGATATTTATCCTAACCTATTTGGATGAATTTTTAGATCCAGATATTAAAATTTCAATAAATATTAGCAAACTTTAATGGTAACGTATGATCGTTACAGGACATGGCTGATACACAATACAAAGCAATAACTCGAAGATTTATTGAAGAAATATTTAATGCACGGAAATTAGAGGCGGCAAAGAACTTCGTTACACCTGATATAATTTACCATGGGATAGCCGAAGAGGTTAGAGGTTTGGAGGATTTCAAAAAGTGGGTTGGCGAAGATCTCTCAGCGTTCTCAGATATGCGGATCACAATACTGGACGAGATTGAGGAACAAAATAAGGTTGCCATAAGATGGACCTTAAAAACCACACATGAAAAGGACTTTGCTGGCATGGCGGCCAGTCACAACAAAATTGAAATTGAGGGAACGGAGATTTTTCGTTTTGAAAAAGACAAAATCAAGGAAGGATGGACTATATTTAATATGGCTGAATTAGTCAAGTGATGGTAGTTAAGATATAAATCTCTTTATTTGAGATTTGGAAGCTTATTATTTTCATGTTCATATAGTTGAGTAATGGAAACTGTCGACGTTTTTGATCAAGTACCCTTGTGAAAAGGTTCCTCGAGCAAGTCCGCGCCTTTAGTGTCTGCCATATTCTTTAGCAACATCTGCATTACATTTAAAGATGATTCGCTTTATTTTGAGGTTTATGATTCTATAC
>JBAVTY010000336.1:0-3604 GCA_049696495.1 Candidatus Nitrosopolaris sp. | reverse complement strand
CTATATACTTTCAAATAGAAAGGTCTATTTGGAATAATCTATTTTAATATGACCTAGATTCATGGAAAGCGGAAATAATACAACAAAATACTTTTCTGATGCCTCATCATTTGTTGCAAAAATGATATTTTTTACGAAAGGTAAAGGATTACACAAAGATTATCTTACAAGCTTCGAGCTTGCCCTGCGTGATGCTGCAATAAGCGATCTAAATCTTGTCTCTGTATCCAGCATAATGCCACCAGAATGCAAAATCGTAACTAGGGAGGAAGGACGAAAACACCTACTGCCAGGACAGATTGCTTTCACAGTTATGGCTAAGTCTGCTACTAATGAACCAAATAGGTTAATTGCTGCGTCGATTGGTTTAGCAAGACCTGCAGATCATTCTCAGTATGGATATCTATCAGAACACCATTCAACTGGTGAAACAGCTCAGAGGGCTGGTGATTACGCTGAGGACATGGCAATGGAGATGCTTGCGACAACAATAAGCTTACCGGATGATCCTAGTCTTACATGGGATCAAAGAGAAGAGCAATGGAAGCTTTCAGGAAAAATCTATAGGACGCACAATATCACACAATCTGCAGAAGGACATAAAGATGGTTTATGGACAACTGTGATAAGTGCTGCAGTAATGATATTGTAAGCATGCACCGATTGATGCTTTTTTGCTAAAGTATGGTAGATATTTTAGTGTAATGAAGTAGTATATTGCTCTCGATTTATTTACATTAATATGACACGAACGATATCGGCACCCAATAAAAACCGTTTAAGACTACCGACAACCATCCTGAAAATAAATTACATCAACCAAGTGTGCTTTTTTTGTGATTCATGCAAGTAAATTGCTACAAGGATAGCTAGCCGTCATTATTTCCTTTCACCACGAGTAACCCTCGTACCTTAATCTGAATTAATGAAAAGTTAATCATCAGATATATATGCAAACAGATTTTGTAATCACATTGAAAAACTAAAGGACGTAGTATCAGAATATCCGAACCTAAGATTTGGATCAGGGTATAAATCATCATTCCTGACACTTGACAAAACTAATATACTTTAAAATTAACTATAGTCGTATGCGTATAAAAAATAATTCTAATTTTAGAGTAACAGATAAAAAATATATAACAATAACCGTGTCATGCAAACCAGTAATCCTTACATTCACGTTAATCGTATTATTGTTTTGTTTTAATGGAATAACAGAATCAGCTCCGGCCCAACTGTCTACTACTGCTATTACGACTAATAACGCTACACCAAAAAATGATAGTAGCAACAATTCAAAATGCTTTAGCCCTCTAATTAATCCTATTAGAATACTAAAAGTAAATGTATTACCACCAAAAATTGTTATGAATTATGGTGGTAAAGTGTACCAAGGTGATTTATCGGAATCTAAATTTAGAGCAGGAGAAACAATTAGTCAGCTCCATATTCAACCAAGAAATCTAACGACAAATCTTCATTCTAAAATAATACAGGTAAAAGAAGGTTCTTGTGTTCAATTTGCAATTATAGGTACTCCTAGATTACTTCCACCGAGTAGTTTAGGAGTAACTGCGTATGATAGTAACAATGGAACTGCAGTAAAAGTACTAAATGCCGTGGGTGCCCATAGTAGTGTATTCAGAGTGAACTTAGTTAGAGGTACTTACATACTTTTGGCTGTTGGAACATGGCTTCCAGGAAGTGAGCACGTAAGTGGATATGCAATATACAAATTCGTGGTAAATGTCATTTTATAAACATGTTGTACGATTGCGTGAACTTTTTCTCGTTAAGGGATAATGTTATGCGGTCTACGCTCTTTTAGATTTAAGTAATAATTATGTCTATAAAATTAATTAAATGAATATCAGAACAGTTTTCAAGTACATTTATTGATCCACAATGGAAATCAGCATGTAGCAAATTCAATACTGCATGATGTCAAATTAAGCCTACTCTTTGGACCACTCGAAAAAACGCCCTATATCCAAATATTGTCCGATCTTCTGCCTTCCAGAGGCGTTTTATAGAAAGCTGGCCAGTTAAGAAAAACTACCCCATCGTATGAAGATGCTACTAGACGAGGTGGGTGATCATATGATGATTTATCAAATGGCTTATATCCCAAACATTAGTTTTTAAAACCTTGAATCAAAAATAATGAAAAAATAATCTTCTATTGTATTCTCGCCTTCGCCGGGGAGGGACACATTCAAAGCACAAGGCCCCATGAAAATCAATGCAGAAACAAATAGCGTTACCAAGTAAACTGCTATTTGCGGTTCTGTGACAATCCTCTAGAATGAGGTAGTTCGATACGGCGGCCCCCTGAAGGCAGGCTGTATGTCCCTTTCTTGTTCTCTATATTCTCGTTCTGCTTCTTTCTCCTTATTCTCTTTCCATCTCTTCATAAGACTACTCAAATATCGATGACGTGATTAGCGATCAATATCGCATTAATCTTAGAGAGAGTGTCACCTATGTGGGTATTTGAAAGTGTCACCTATCTATGTAAGTACCACAACTACTCTTTTCTTCAGGTGTGATGTCTACTATATCTCCTACTGCTGCCGTGGGTTTTTCCATAATCCAGCCTGGCGTACTTGCTATTAAAGCTGTAGCATAAAAATCGCGCAATAGCATATAGCATGAACTAACTAGCAAGTCCTTTAGCGGTACCGGCTTGGGTTGTATATTTCTAAGAACAGTATAGAAGTTCATGGTGGTAAAATATGGGCCCAAAATAATAATGGGCATGGAAAATGTGGTGCTACCTTTTCCTTCAGTTTACCACTAACCACATGACATTGGATTATCACAGTGAAACAAATTACTGTCCTCCGCTTTCATCTTTCCTTTTGACTGGCTGTTAAAATCGAAATCGCATAATAACTTTAATGTGTCATGTGTGATGATTTTGACTGTATACATGTTGGATTCGTATGCTGGTTCTCCCAGAAGTGAGAATGGCATTAAAGAGAATAGTTGGAGGTCGAGATAATCCTATTGAACTTCTTTTTCAGCTCGTGCAAATTATGGCAGAGCTTGAGACCTCACTAATTGCGGAAAAAAATGAATTCTGTCCACTGCTTGTGAAATACAGCCGCCGGTCCTGCCATGTTACTCATCATCTAATGATCGTTAATTATTGATCCTTTTTCGCATCAAAAAAAATACAGCCTAATATGTGCATTTATCATTGAGAAATAAAATAGACCTCGCTGATTTTGCCACAAACAATCCTGTCTTTGGTTAGCTAGTTGCTACATAGACGAATAAGTATCAGAAAATCCGATGGAAATGCACCTCATCTTCAGGAAGATAATTTGTATATTTTTATTTTCCTATTTTTTTCCAAAGCCATGGCTATAATGAATCATCCCATAATCGTATAGTGCCAAACCGGAGTGACATTCAATAGATATCATAAGCAAAGTAAAAGAACATGAGATAAGATGTATATGATGTAGTTGGTGAAAATAATAATCTACACAGCTGTTTCGATACGTACTGGACTTGCACTTGTTTCATCCTAATGCAATAAACATCAGGTTTTATTGGTGCCCAGCCAATAACCATATTACAAACAATTTAGTGT
>JBAVTY010000335.1:0-3587 GCA_049696495.1 Candidatus Nitrosopolaris sp. | reverse complement strand
TGCTGCAGTAAGTGCTAATATAATAATATTAGTTTTGCGAGTCCACACTTTCTTTAACATAGAAAGCACCTTTTTCTTGTGGAAACATCCAAAACATCACTAATACACTAATACTTGTGCCGATCATTTTCCCTAGTCATTATCTCCTCTACACGTTCTATGAGCCTTTCCTTTATCGTCATATTTTTCTGAATGTGCAAGCCCTATATAGAACATTATTTACCACGTTGAAGATTGATGCTCGATGGTAAAGTCTTTAGGCGATAAGGCAGTTTATAGAGTCGAAGAATCATTAAAGATGCATTCTTGCCTTGTAGATGTATTACGTACGATCAGAAGTCCGAGAACGGCAGAACAAGAAAAAATAGGCGTCTAGAATATGATTTGGTATTATGTAGAAAGCAGTTTTATCAATTCATATAGCGCCTTAAAAACCCCCGCGTTATATGCTCCGATTGCACCTCCTCCTTGAAAAACAAGTGCTTTTTGCGTTTGAGGAACTTTATTGTGAGACATAATAGATAGCTTTATTTCCATTATTCTTAATGTTAATGCCGTGGTGTGACCCGCCGATTATACTGGCCGGAAACTTTAGGTGGTGCGATAAAAAGAATTCCCGAATCCGTTTACCAGCAGAAAATGTGGTGACGAAAACAAATTGAGGTTTCACCCTTTAAAATAACATCCGTACTGTTGATATAATTTTAACGAATACCATTACCACTGTAAATGTTTCCATCTATAACCTGCTTACTCTTGGATGCAATATTTTATTTACTACTAGAAAAAATTTTGAACTATCTGCTGCAGGAGTAATACAACATCACCTCAATGTCTTATTGCCCTCTTCATCTTACGATCTTCTTACAAAGTATCGTAAACCAAAGTACCGAAAAATCAGGGAAATTCGGTACAAGTGTGTGCTAATTCCGGAACTCTTTCCCACGGCCTCGACAACTGTCGTACATATGAAACTAATGGTCTGGGATAAGGATTTGTTATTTTCGCCAAATAATACAATATATAATATGCCAGGCGAGATTCGAGTGTTTCAAACTTTCTTCTTTCTTTCGCCTCTTCCTGAATGGGCCTTCTTGTTATGAATAGTTAATCTATCTTTATCGTCAAATTTCATTTCACACCCCTTACATTTGATTAACTTCTTATCATATTCGCTTTCATTTCTATTCCTTTTAAAGAAGAACATTGCTATCGCCATCTCTTCTACGAAACGTATATTCAAAGGTTAATCCAATAACAATTTTTAGATTTTCTAGAAACATCACAAAAATCCCTACATTATATATAACTACATCAAAGAGCAATGTATCGTAACAATAAATTATCTAATACTTTCAATGAATCGAAGTGTGCTTGGTGGAACATATCAATATATCAGTATGTTAGTTCACGTAACATAGGGCAAGTACTGCAAAATACGTAAGCTATTAAAGGATATTATTTTTTATTTATTGACTCTAAAATTTGGAAGATATGCATATGAATCCATTGCTACACTGTGTAGGTATTAAACCTCCAGCCGCGCCATACATGAATCCTAACGAAAGAAGAGTTAACCAACAGATAAAGTCAGACGTATGTGCAAATAGGTTCTATCAATACATTGAAGAACTAAAAGACCAGGTACCCGAGTACCTTGACAAACAATTTGGAAGATGGTACTAAAATGACATTTGCTATGACACTTGACTTAGTAGAGAAATATCGCTATCGATTCAGGAACGAGAATACCCTGATCTAAGGAAACATCTGTCTCAGCCTTCGTGGCAGCAAGCAAGACTACAGCTCAGTCTTTCAGAATTAATTCCACGAAAATATGATACAAGAAATGAATGATCCCAAACCTATACCAGTATCAGAGAATAGTCTTGGTAAGATGTCTGGATGTATCACTTACACTAGGTAGGCTTCACGATGTACGAGGCAGAGCCTATTTTCTTTTGTATGCTAGAGACATACCACACTACTTTACAGACTAGAATTATTGGCATTTCTTATTGCATATATAGACAAAAATAGGCGTGGCCAGTCAGCAGCATTTGCCATTCATAACAAATATTGCTTACGGGTGTAGTGTCTTATGCTACACCACTATTCCCTAATTTTGTCTAATACTTTAGGTCAATAAAGCTTTGTATAGGCGAAATATTATGAATTTGTGAGAGCTAAACTCAAACTTACAATAGGTCAGATTAATGGTTTAAGGTCATTTATAGAAAAGACAAATGACAAGAGAGAATATCGTGGAGCTGTAGCTGTATTTCAGAAAGCAGATGGTACAACATATGACTACATAGAGGGCATCACATTCTGAATATTTCTGTACGTTGAACCGAAAACAACCACCAGGATACAAATGCAGACAAGTTTCTCCCACGAATGAATTGGTTTCTTACCATTATTACTTTTCTTCGTTGGACGAACAGGAGGATATTCTTTGACCAACGGGACTATATTTTTGATAAGCATGTTCATTATTGGTAGAGATTACGTTGCAAATTAGTTGCAGTCGCTAGTTTGGTATCTACGTTGTACCAAGCCACGGCCCCATAACAATGAACCTCTCGCACATGTCGTCATAATCGAAGTTTCCGCATTATTTAATAATCACATATGTCTCAGCAATATGAGTGGAGGTTCTCATTTTCTCTAAATAATTCATGTATTCTTGACGAGCAGTTGTAATACCGATACCATAGTCTTAACACACACAAATAGCTAGTGCTTTTAACCTAACCTTATGAACAAAAGCAGCTACGGAGTTATGTGACTAAGCTTAAGTTCTAGAGTTTATGGTATCACTTCTACCGTATTATCTCTCCACCATCAACTACAATCGTCTGTCCATTTACAAATGATGTATAATCACTTGCAAGAATCAATGCCACACCAGCAATCTCTTCCGGCTTGCCCGCTCTTCCAAGTGGAATAGTAGAGACGATATCTACTCTCTGCTGAGTTGTCAATCTATCCCAATTTCTATCTGTAGCGATAGTTCCAGGAGCAATGGCATTACATCTTATTCCATATTTGCCAAACTCAGCAGCTATGTGTTTTGTTATTCCAAGGTTAGCAGCCTTGGCCACTGTATACGGCGCACCTTTTACATATCCACTTATTGCAGGAGTAGAAGAAATGTTAATTATAACTCCACGTCGTTTTTCGATCATGACAGGAAGCACCTCACGGCAGCATCTATATGTTCCAATCGTATCTACATCAAAGACATTTTCCAAATCTTGGTCTTGTATTTGTTCAAAGCTTACGTCCCACAGCTCATCTTTAATCGGGTAACCTGCGTTATTTACGAGTACATCAATTCGACCATATTTTTGACGTACTCTAACAATCATGTCCTTTACTTCGGTAGCCGACGCCACATCAACCTTCAAACCAAGAGGGTTGGTTTGGTATTCCCTAGCAAGCTCGTCTGCTACACTTTGAGTCTCGTTTTTATCTCTTCCTGTAACAATCACATTTCCACCGTGCTCAGAAAATAAATTCGCCATTGCTCTTCCATTTCCCTTAGTTGAGCCTGTAATGACCGCGACCCTTTCACTAAGCAA
>JBAVTY010000334.1:0-4232 GCA_049696495.1 Candidatus Nitrosopolaris sp. | reverse complement strand
CATGGTCTACTACAATTGTATAACAGGTAACAAACAACCAAAAGCGATAAAACACATGCTAGGGAGCTAATCAAACAGAAAATTAATTTAAAAATGGAGACATAAATAATGCCCCAGCCTCATCTATATAGATGCTGAACTATCCATTAGCAGGTGTCAATCCGACATTTCACTATCCAATTCTCATCGGAGGATTATCAGTTAAAATATATACTAGGGCTATAATAATTAGGACAACCTAAGATGATGTCAATAGGCTTTCGCGACGAGGTTCCAAAGCTGCACAATATACGCCAAAAATTTGATATATTAGAAACTGGGGATTTTGATTTGTTAAATTTTCAGCCAAATATTAAAAAATTTTTTCAACCGTTCATCGCGATCCAAATGCAAATCCACTATTACTCTTGCAGGTTGTTAGATAACAAAAGAGGTAAAATAAAGATTGATTGATTATTGGCAGTTGCTACTGTTAGGCTCAATAGCTGGGTTTACGATATTTCTTGGTTTACCTTTAGCTGTACTTCAAAATGTAAGTCCGAAGAAGAAGGGATTTCTTAACGCCATTGCTATCGGCATTTTGGTTTTTCTCATTATAGATGTATTTGGTCATGCTTGGGACTCAGTTGGAAATGTTGCAGAGGACACTTTTTCAGGAAAGGTATCTGTTAGAACAGGAGTGCCTACCATTCTTGCTCTCTTTGGAGGGCTAGCAATCGGACTTCTAGGGCTAGTATTCTACGAAGACAGATACATGAAGAAAAATCTGAAACAAAAATGGAGAGAAGCAGGAGTAGATAGCTCAGTGGCAAGTGGCGGAGGTGAATACCAACATCAACAACAACTATTGCAAGAAGTGAACGCATACAGACTTGCTATGATGATTGCAATGGGAATTGGATTTCATAACTTTAGTGAGGGACTAGCAATAGGACAATCATATGCATCAGGAGCAATAGGACTAGCGATTATTTTGATAATTGGATTTGGTGCTCATAATGCTACATAGGGCTTTGGAATAGCTGGTCCTTTGACAGGTCTAGTAAAAAAAAACCGAGGATTCGTTTTCTAATTCTTGCAGGTCTAGTTGGTGGTGGTCCTACCTTCGTTGGCACAGTCTTAGGAAGCTTATGGACTTCAACTATAACTTCTGTCTTCTTCCTCTCTATTGCAGGGGGAGCATTGATCTATGTTTCGATGCTTATGTATAGTTCTGGAAGGAAGCAGACTACAAATGATATTCTAATGTTGGGCATTTTCGTCGGACTATGTGCAGGTTTCGTTACAGATCTAATAGTTACACTTGGAGGAGCATG
The DNA here is from genome assembly GCA_049696495.1 of Candidatus Nitrosopolaris sp. Taxonomy (GTDB): domain Archaea; phylum Thermoproteota; class Nitrososphaeria; order Nitrososphaerales; family Nitrososphaeraceae; genus Nitrosopolaris. The sequence goes on along the minus strand of JBAVTY010000334.1, from coordinate 2,916 downwards.
ATATATGTATAACGCAAGTAAAGAAACAATCTATCAAAGAGTGCTATCCTGATCTATTGAAAAAATCTGTACTGACATTTATAGTGATTATATGGGCAGCTTTAATAATGGTGGTACTAATATTACCAGACATTAGATTCTTTTTTTTTTATTGAATAACAAGTCAAATCTTATTACTCGTGGTACATTTGGCAAGGGACTAAATATTGCACTTATCAAGCCTACCTTCACAGGTGCAGCATACCATAACTCATTTTACAAGTTCTATTTCCTTAGTCTACCACACGTCAGAAAGAATGTTACCACAGACCTAAATCTGCTCTCAAGTAATGTAACCAATCAAACAACCAGATCATCATCGGCATTCACATTTTTTTACTTACCCGAGCATTTGAAGACGATAATTCCTAAATCCAACATTGATGTATTGACGGATGCTGATGCTGACTATGGTTCTATATTTTTCAACAATGGAACGAACAAGTATGACGATATTATACTTGGTCATCAAGAGTATGTTACACAGAAAGAATATGATAATCTAGAACGATTTGTTTCTAATGGCGGTACCATGATTATTATGGATGGTAACGTATTCTATGCTCAGGTGAAATACGACAAGAACACTCATACAATAACATTAGTTAAAGGACACGGTTGGGCTTTTAACGGTAAATCTGCTTGGAGAAGTCTACGTGAAAGATGGTCACAGTGGCTAGGTAGCAACTACCTTTGTTATCCATGTAATGTCACATTTGCCAATAGTCCTTTCCAATACAAACATCACGAAGAATAGTACCTGACGAATCCTAAAGATCTAATTCTGTTAAACTATAATGTGTCAATTACAAAAAAAGATTCAAGACCAGTGAAGATTTTGATTGCAACATACACACTGAATTATAAAAAAGGGAAAGTAATCATTCTTGGGATTTACTCGGACGATATAATGAATAATAGCAAATTTATTAGATACTTTGACAGCTTGTTGTTGCGATATACAAAAGTGTAGAAGATACACGAGATATTATCCTAGATCGTATATAATTTAAATGAAAAGGGAATGTTCATACCATTCTGTGACAATTGGATGATGTCCAGTATCCAAAATGTCCGAAACAAAAAAATCACTTATGGGCACATAAGATTCTGATTCTCCGAGCTTTCATCTTTGGTTATATCAAGAATTGAGTCGAATACATCAACTGTCATACATAATTAAATTATTATTAGAGACGAGGAGTAGTATTAGAATGCAAGCTGCAGTAGTCCTGGCAATTCACGGTAAATGGGAAGTTAAAGAAGTTCCAACCTCGCATCCAGCCGCTAATCAGGTTCTAATAAAAATACATGCGAGTGGCTTATGCTATACTGATATTCATATTACAGAAGGTCATCTGCCTACTTCGGCTTTTCCTCGTACCATAGGTCATGAACCAGCAGGTGAAATCATCGAATTAGGAACTGGTGTTACTAGCCGCAAGATCGGAGACAGAGTAGGAGTACCTTGGGTACAGGCTTCATGTGGTAGATGCGAATGGTATCAACGTGGGAAGCCAATGTTTTGTGCACAGCAGACAGCTACCGGTATCAATACTCCTGGCAGTCATGCAGAATATATGGTAGCTTATGCTGATACGACAACTCTTCTGCCAAATGGAATATCATATGAGCAGGCTGCTCCAGTATTTTGTGCCGGTTACACTGTTTGGAGTGGTTTAAGATTTGCCGATCCAAAACCTCACGAGGAGATAGCAGTATTAGGAATTGGAGGTTTAGGGCACTTAGCAAATCAGTTCTCCAAGGCCGCCGGTTTTTACACCATTGGTATAACACACTCAAAGGATAAAGAAGAATTAGCGAGCAAACTTGGAACTGATATGGTAGTAAATAATGGTGAGGCATTAAAGCGAGCTGGAGGTGCAGATGTGATACTGGTTACTAGTAATTCGTATAATGCTGCGAGTGAAGTCCTAATGGGTCTTAGACCTGATGGAAGATTAGTATTGATGGGTGTTTCGACTGAACCGCTTGTAGTAACCGCTGAAATAATAGCTAACCGTAGCCGCATTGTTGGTTCTACACAAAACAGTCCAGAATATCTTTATGAAGCATTAGATTATGTAGCACAAGGAAAAGTCAAAATAATTGCGAAAATATACTCTCTTGACGATATCGGCCGGGCATATGAGAACGTAGCTGCTTGAAATGTACGTTTTCGCGCAGTAATAAAAACCATGTAGAGACACTCTATCTTGCTTTAAGTATCGCATCCTTCCAATGCTTGACTCTTGCACGTATCAACATCCATCAAAAGAGTTTTTCAATGCGCATGATGGGTTCACATAACTGCATCCTTTATTCTAAAGTACTACCTTTCGATTCTTAGGTCTGAAAATGAAATTTAAGGAAGCGGCCGCTGAAGTTATCAGGATGAATTACAATTGCAGAATGCATATTCCTGCTGAAACATACTATTTGAATTGAAATTGGCATTCTATATACTAAGGAAACGAGTATCATTAGAACATATTATCATAGCAGTCAAATGAATACATATGAAAGTAAGAGTTTACTTCTGCAGAGAGATCGATGCCCCAGTTATTCTTAAAGGTAATAAAATTAGCAAACAGGCATTAGACACTATTTACGATTTGGTTTGGGAATGCGAATTCAAAAACATTCTTAATGTAGGTAGAGTGTGGATAAAGTTTAAAGAAGAAGAAAGACCATTTGGAATACCAGTAAAGGAAAAGAGAAGTCATAGCAGAATATCTGTAGGAGATATACACCACAAAGCCTTTCCCATGACCTATTATGTCAGGAATACGATAATAATTCCAAGGCAATATATCATTAAACGGACCATCCAACATAGGACGTTCTGTGCCATACCCATTATTATTTAAGACAATA
>JBAVTY010000333.1:0-2665 GCA_049696495.1 Candidatus Nitrosopolaris sp. | reverse complement strand
ATAAACAAGACCATAGTAAATGCCATGGTTAATCCCCATACTATTTTGTTCCAATTAAAAATCTTCTCTCCGTCTAGTACTCCAAAGGGTAACAAGTTAAACATTGCTATCCATGCGTTAAATGACGCCCCTGCATACAGGTACGAGTGATATGGATATACGTAAGTAGATAGTAGAAATGAAAATCCCATCACTAGATTAGTTAATGGCCCAACAAGTGCAACTCTTCCAAACTTATTTCTGTCAGACAATCCAACCATAACTGCACCAGGAGCTATAAACTTAAATGGCATAATGGGTAAAGCCGATATTGCTGTAATTATAAGTCCATATAGTTGTGCACGAAACTCAGCCCAACTTCCGTAATATTGTGCTAGAAGTTTATGAGCCAATTCATGAACTAAAAAAGCACTAATGAATATAGCAAGAAATTGCCATGAAATATGTCTATAATGATTAAATGATAATCCAACACCTGTAACTAAGAGTGTAGCAACAAACAGGTGTAACACTTCGGTTTTTGAACTTTTTATCCTTATCGCTCTAAGTAATGCCCTTCCAATGTTATTACTAACTGGTACATTACCATCATAGTTGCCATCTATCATATGCCTTCTTTTTTCTGCATATTTATCTACATACGGACATGAATGGTTTATGGGGATTCTATGAAGATGACAAAATGACTGTCGACAGTAATTGCACCGAAATGGAATATTCTCTTCGAGGCCGCATGTATTACATCTCATTATATAGATTTCACAACTTGATTATTAATATATGGCCAATTTATCAAGATTATCTTAGACGTTCCTGTTGTTCTTTCCTTCCAAATCCAAAATAACGAGAATGGCACATCTCCTTTCTATAAATTACTCCTCTGTTACCACACTTAGACTTACTTTTGCTGCAAATCCACAGTTGCATACATTTTCCGCAAATTGGTGCCTCAAGATTGAAGCTACAGATCTGCATTGAAAACACCTTATATTATACATTGGGTTTCCAACGTCTGAATACGCCGAACATTATCCTATCCTCCTCATTTTTGATCCACATTTAGGACACGCAACTTGTTTATGCTGCGTTCCACAACTCATACAATAATATTTCAACGGTGAACTACCATAGGCTGCCGTTGGACTAAACATACCACCCGTGATATTAGTAGCGTTAAGACTACCCATTCTTGCCATCATTCTTCTTCTTAGGTAAAAATTGAGTAGCAAGAAGGTTCCTACAATGACAACTAATGATATTGGAAATGGAACTAGCATTGAAACTGCGATGCTTATACCAAAAGATATTCCAATCCAAACTAGCTGATTAATAAGAAATAGCGCATTAACTGAACTCAATCCTAATCTATCACCTTTCACCTTTGTATTCTGCTGATTAATATTAAGAACTTGATTAACGTTGTAACTTAACATTGTTAACTCATATAGTTTAGCAGGTTTTAATTTAGTCCTTATCGTACACTATTCATACTCAGACGGAGGTTAAATAGATCGATGAAAGCAATCAGATTGCCTAAATGTGGGATGATTAATGGAGATTTTCATGCTTCTAATAACGTAGTAATAAATCAAGATGAAGCAATTCACGAACATGACTTTATTTCAATAGCTGTTAAGGGATTGAATAGTCGTTGAGTAATTAAATGTGTTACTTGTGGTAAACATTACTTTGAGCTTTCTGGCAAAGCCTTAACAGATGAAGACATAGATGCGATCTATCGATGAACTAAAAGTGTCCACTAGAGGTTCATAAATCAAAATATGCTGTTGCTCTTTGAAACGATATCTTTACTCTATACGTATTTATGGTCCGTAAAACTTTCTGTTACATTAGTGTTCCTTCCGGCAAGCTGCAAAGAGAATTGGAAGAGTTAGTCCGATCTAGAAGCCAGATATAACAATCTTCCCAATAGTACTACCAGATTCGAGCTTCTTGTGTGCCTTACGGAGATTTTCTGCATTTATTGGAGATAACAGATCTGTTATGGTACTTTTTATTTTCTTGTTATCAATAAGGTCGGCTACTGTGTTAAGCAAATGATGTTGTTCTATCATATCGTAGGTTTGAAATAGTGATCTAGTAAACATGACCTCCCAAACAAATGTAACACTTTTCTGCCGCAGTATACCTCCCATGTCTACGGGAGTCTTAGTTTCAACTATAGAGCACATCTTTCCTTGTGGAGCAATCAATTGCTTCATACTATCAAAATGACCATCAGTATTATTCAAACAGAGAATATAGTCTGCATAATCAATACCTATAGTTTCCTTGATTTGAGATTTAAGATCTTTATGATGATTTATTACATAATCGGCACCCATTTTCTTACACCATTCTACTGATTCGCTTCTAGATGCAGTTGCTACTACATTAATTCCTGGAGATGAAGTTGATAGTGAGGTGGAGTGGTTTACAAGATTTTTTGCAAGCTGTATTGCTATGGAGCCAACTCCTCCCGCACCACCTATAATAAGAATAGATGATGGACTATGTTTGCTGTTCTTGTCACCATTATCTGAAGTTGATATTTCTGGTAGTGCAGCTTTTCTTTTTATAGTATCTGAATACATACTTAATCTATCGTACAGAGCCTCCCATGCTGTTATAGTTGTAAGCGGCATAGCAGCAGCTTCTTCAAAGC
>JBAVTY010000332.1:0-2106 GCA_049696495.1 Candidatus Nitrosopolaris sp. | reverse complement strand
ACGCAGTTAATGCAGGAGCATATTTTAGTAAACCTGGACCCAGAACAATAACAGGACTAGAAATATTAGCAAAAATAATTGACCCAGAAGGTTTTGAAGACATTAAAGTACCTACTGATTCATTTACCAAATATGAGTATAATTAAAATTTGAATCTCCAATTACTCGTTCAATCATTATAAAAAAGGTATATTTTGGCGGTGATTTACTCCCAGGTATATTATTATCATCATATGGTGATGTCATTTAATATTCACGCACACGAACTGCCAAAGGGTAGTTTGGCATGTTCCATTTGAACGTAGTTAAACCCAATATAAATTACCCATGTATTTGTCCAAATGTTTGTCATCTGATACTAATTCAATGCCTGGACAACGCTTTGTAGGGCAGGACAATCATATTTGATTGTCATAAATCCTCGCATCGGATGACAGCAACTATTAGAAGATACTGTCCAGAGTGGTATTATTCTTGGTTAGATAATGATGATGGCATACAAACCAAGATAATATTGAGAGTAGATAGTGAAGCCAAATTACAGGCTTTATCACGCGACGCTTTTGCTCAGGGAATTAACCCGGCAAAAATATATGATGCCGGCAAGACGCAGTTGGAACCTAGTACGTTTACAGCACTTGGCATCGGACCAGCCCCAGAGTACAAGATTGATCCGTTGATAAAGGACTTGAAATTGTTATAATATGATTTTTTGTGATCAAAATTATTTCTCCAAGGTACATACGGGGTGGGTATTTCACGCATGAGCGAATACTCAACTTTCGGTTATTTTTTTCTCTGTTCATATTGTCTTGAGTTCCCTTGATAACGACCAACTAAGTGCTATCCTTATTGCTACTATTACGGCAAGCGATATAAGTTCCCTATCGGTCTTAGACTGGGGCTGGCCTGTTGGCAGGCTTTGTAAGGACTAGATAATTGATCGGCAGCGAGTATTATTGTTGTTATCATTAGCACGTTTGTACTGAGAAAGAATATAAGAGTTTCATAGATACAGAAAACACCTTCAGGACTGAAAGAATATTTCTAATAGCTGAAGAGCATTGTCCCAAAGGTTGGATGAGTCGGATGGTTATAATCGCTATCTTAGAGAAAACCTTGCTAAAATGAAGAAGAGCACATAGAAGAACACATCGGAAATTAGTGAGTGAATTATGACTGTCTAACTTAAGAAATCAGAAAGAGTACGCTGTTTCAAATCGTGAGAGGAGTCTTTCTGTTGTTGTTGTTGTTGTTCCTCTTCCTTCTCTTCCCATTTGGCTTCAGGTAACCCTAACACACGAAGAGAAGATATTCGAAGAGATGGTAAGAATAGAAAAAGACGTACGTCATCAGTTGATGCAGCATATAATTGATTCTAGAGAAGGAATAGTGAATAGAAACTCTACACATTATAGATATTTCCAGAATAAAAAACGACAGGCTGAATCCCTGAGTAGGTACGACCATCTTGAAATGCTTGCAAGCAAGGGCTAAGAGGACTGACTAACTGATAAAGAAGAATATACGGTTTGTACGCTACGAAAAAAGCACCTATTAGCTAGGATGTGACAATAGCGAGGTACCAATATGAAACAGAGCGAATAAGTTCTAAGTTCAGCGTTTACCTTTCAATATACAATCAAGGGAGAAATTATTTATCCATATTTCTTAGTTTTTCTTGGACCGCATTGAAGACAAAATCCGAGGTGGTGCATTGAAGATTGCTTGAAGCCCTCTTTACCTCATGCATTTGTTCGTAAGCCCTCTTTACGTCCGGAAATCTTCTAAAATCAAACCGGGCAATAACCGCTGCTGGTACCGCTATCGCTAGCCCCGCTACCACTGCTCCTACAAAAACCGCGGCTGGTATCATTCCTTCCGGGTTGTTCGGTTGGTGGATGTAATATGTTATCAGAGTGATGATTATTATAAATCCAGGTATGTAAATAAATCCAATTAATGCTGAAGTGAATGAATTATGTATGTATTTATATCTTGTAATATCATTGTGTGTACGGTCGTCTGGTGCGACGGCATATACAGCAACAAGTGCGAAACCAGCAGAGACAACAAAAGGGATTATGACCACTGCCGTAATAATTG
>JBAVTY010000331.1:0-1781 GCA_049696495.1 Candidatus Nitrosopolaris sp. | reverse complement strand
AAGATCACCAGTATTTCTAACTGCAATGCTAACGTTAGTGGTGACACCATAAGGTACTTCCAGAATGTTTGTTGAAATATTGCTATTGTTTGCAATTGCCCCTAGCTTTGCTCCTGGTTTCAAAGTTACGACATCTATTGTTTCTTGACCAGTTATATTGAAAATAACAGGTATGACTTGATTTACGAAATCATACGGTATCAATCTACCGAATTGATTAAAATAATCCTTCCCAAAGTCAAACTTGTCGTTCAATACTGTTGAGTTAGGTAATGTTCCATTTCCTGTACGCATGAAAGAGAGGGTCTTAGCGAACATGTTCTGTTGTGATGCATCTAGGGAATCCAATATAGATCTTTGATTACTTCTAAGGAAATGCAATGCTAGTGGGCCAAGATATGGAATGTCAACTTTTGCAGTTGGCAATACGTTCACCGAAAAGTAAAGAACAATTCCTTGACCTGGGTAAATGTGTCCTTTGTAACTAGACAGTGCGATGTCGAAATTGGTTCTGTCATCTGTTAGTGGAAGTTGGGCTTTAAATCCCGCTGGTAATTTTAATGCTGCAGTTATTCCAGCTAAATTCACAACACCTTCATACTGTAATACCACAGCAAGAGTCGAAGCTCCTTCGTTTGTATCAACTTCTACTTTCTGATTTGGCGGTAGAGGACCAGCTGATAGAAAGGTTTTATTTGCAGAAGTTCCTACGTCAACGCCCAGAGGCGTATTTGGAGTAGTCCAATAGTAGTTTATAAATCTGAATCTATCTGGACCTACAACTTTGTTGGATACAAAAGAATGATTTAAGTTAAGGATTTCTGAGTTTGTAAATGTTTGTGACGAGCTAATTACAGCGTTATGGTCCCGTGTGTTACCAGGCGGGTTATTGCTAAAAGGAGAATCATATGTGGTAGTTGGTTGTTGTGCTTTTTGCTGTCCTAGCACAATAGAATATCCTATTCCGGAGATATTTCCTAATGCGCCTGCAGTTACAAGGACAAAGAATAGGATTGTTAAATATCTAAATTTCATTTTGACCGAACTAACTTTTTTTTTACTCTTCAAATTAATCAAACTTGTAATACTGACAATATTTAAGATTTATATACGTCGTCAATATTTGAACTTAAAAAATAGTTAGGTAGAAGGATGTTTTCTTACTGATAATCGTCTTAAATATATTGCCAATAACTTGAAGATGTGACAATCCATACGTCTAATTTATATAAGATGATTGGTTTGGACCTAATGATATATCTACTAGAGAAGCTGCATACTTCCCTGAAGAATTCTCTGCTGCATACTATATCGATATCGTTCCTAGAGTAAGTACATGTATCCAGAAGGGCATTTGGTCACATACAATACATACAATACGAAACACTAATAGTAACTTAATCTGAATTCAAAATGTTGTCTAATTGCTACACTATGATAATTAATATTAGTCTAGAACCACTTCTCCAACGATTCAGTACGTTGAGCATTTGATTTTCTTAGTTTCTCTAAAGAGCCGTTTACTCTATCTGTTGAAAAGTTTTTTTCTATGCAAAGAAAATCTATGATATCATCATGTCGTGGTTCAGAGAACTCAACATTGTCAGCATTTGAAACTTCCGGTTTTAGAAAGATATCTCGAATTTCCTGATACGGGATAGCCAATAATGTGTCTTTAATTTTTTCAATCTTTTCTAGTTTGCCATATTCCCTAATTAGCTTTAGAGCAGTTTTCGGACCAATGCCTGGAACGCCACCAGGATCAAAGTCCGTACCTATCA
>JBAVTY010000330.1:0-5318 GCA_049696495.1 Candidatus Nitrosopolaris sp. | reverse complement strand
GGCATACAACGAGGCCAGGGAACATGGCGGAATAAATGGACTAACGCCATCAGAAATGTTTCTGCAAAGATTAATTAAATCTGATACATATACAAAAAAGAAGCAGAAAAGTGTAACCCATGTAGGTTAACAAAATTGTTACCTATCTGTGTAAACGCAACACTTAGTCGTATCTGCAGAAGTAGTTTCATCCCGTCGTCTCTTTCGTGAAGAAGATTTGCCTTTAGATGATGACACCTTAGGTTTTGTGATTTTGGTAGCAGTAGTAGAAGGCAGCAGTATTTCTTCTTTTTCTTCTTCTTCATTTTCTGGCAATGCCCTAAGTTGTTCGTCGTCAACTACTGGTATTCCTTCGTGAGGTTCATTTATGCTTGGTTCAAATTCATTGTCCTCCTTTGTTGTATTTTCTATATGTCCGTTTGATTGCGATGCTGATATCTTTACTGATAATTGCACGGATTGTTTTTATAGTTTTAAATTTTGGGTGATTCGTCTAAGAAGATGGCCCTTTCATTAAAGCTGTAATTCGTAATGGTTTAAGGTCGACCATGTATACCCATACACTAAGGAGAGATAGATAGCTACATCATAACATTACGTACGTATGCATGGCTGGTCGGATGAGAGTGAAAAAGTAGTCGGATTATGTAGTTAGATGAAGCGAAAATATGGAAGACCTTGTACAAGCACGTTTAGGCTTTCAACTAACTTTTCCAGTGGATCCGACTGCCTTATTTGGCTGCCTGAAATGACATATGCGACTGATATCCGACCAGGTATCCGACTACTTTCCACAAACGCTTTAATGTACGCCGGTTCATAAAGAATGAACAAGGTCATGCGTAAGACACACCCTGCCATTCGCAAAAAAGTGATAGCTCAATATCTTGCGGGTTACGGCCGTAATCAGATAGCCCGGCTGAATAACATCGGAGAGGCAACAGTCACGGATAATTTGAATAGGTGGAAAAGGGGTGTTGACGCAGCTGCCGCTGATACTTCGAATTCAGACTCGGATCCCATGACAGTGACAGATTACGTTACGAGTTAGCGTTATACTGTAAAAGTGAGGGAATCAATATATCAGATCTTAGGACCGCATTGCGTATGAAAAATTACGTAACTCGGTTGGGCAATGTAAGTGAGGAACAGATAGAACCGTTTATTGCCAACCTAGTTAGCTCTCCTGATCCGGCCTCCTTGATCAAGGTTGCGTAACTCACGCGATTGCGCAGATATCAGATGTTCCATTGTCTGAGCTAGAGGAAAAGGTCAAGCAAAAACAGACCGAGAAAGAGAGACTAGAGAGAGATATTTCGGAAGCGGAACGAAAGAAACGGGAGGCACAGGCTACTATAGATAGAGTTAATGTGGACAGAAAACTTGCGGAGGAGTATGCTCAGATGAAGGCAGAGATGCAGCGGTATGGAATTGGACCTGAAGATCCCAAGAGGTTTTCTAGGTTGATAGAAGTGCTGCAAAGAGGCAATTATGACTGCGCAAAGATACTGGGTGCATTCGCAGACATCGACGATGTTAGAAAACTGAGATTAGAGGTAGATAATGCTTGGCGTATCTTGATGGCGCGATCTGAAGAAGTGAAGGAGAGCCTACCAATGGCAGAACAGCTTTTACAGTGTGGCGTTGGTGTTAGCGAGGTTTTAGCGTTTATGTCGCTAGTAGACGAAAAAGCAGAAATGGAAAGGACTTCAAGAGGGGCCGCGGCCTACAAAGTTATAGAGGACATGCGCGATTATTCTCAATCAGGTCTGCTGAAAAAAGAACAGGACAGACTGCAACAACAGATCTTTATGTCCAATATGTTTATGGCAAGTAGACAACTGGCGCTTGTATCTCTGATACGACTGCAGGCACTAGGAGTCAGTGATATGGAAATTAAAAATATGGCGCAACTTATAGATCTTGGCTCATGGAAAGAGGATAACAATGGCAATACGAACAGCTGGCCGACATTCTGAGTACAGTTGGTCTGAAAATTCTGGGCAAATCCTGTTAGTTGTATTATTATTCATAAAGATAGAGCCACCATCTACATCAATATCTGTAAGAACGCTGACATTATTTTTTGGTGTCAATAATGAGAGATGCCTTTCTAAATAACGCATTGCATATGAAGAAGCAGAGATCGCTGCATAATTTGGTATTTTAGGTATTTTAGGTTTCGTAACCAAGTTAGATAAAAGAGAAAGATGTTGAGTCACATTTTCCCCAGCTCGTATGCTTGCAAAATGCTTATAGAAAATGTAAAAGGCATAATTGTACGCGGCTCCTGTAAATACTGGTACAATTAGCGCAATCCTTGATCCTTTTTTGTATGATTGTGACTGCAATACCGCCAGTAGCGGCACTGGCTTCTTGTGTAATATTTGAGATTGCTGTGATTTCGCTAAAGCATGGAGACTGACAGACGGTAAACTCTTCTCCGGAGTGCTAATGCCTGTAGTTATGGTGCTCTTGTCAGAAGTATAGTTCTGAGTGTAGACCGCGATATTCAAATGGATATATTGAGTGCTTATATTGAAGGATGGAAACATTCGTAGAATAGGAGGCAGTAACATTATACTCATCAAGAGCAACACAAAAGCTAAACTCATATCGGTTATGTAGAGACTTACAGATAAGGGCTTTTCTACATTTCATTCAATCTATTGCCGACAAGAATTTGATAGTCCCTCCATACGAATGCTATTTTCGCTGTCGTTGGTACTGATATGATTTTAACACTAGGTCCTATGCTTTGATCGAACTACTAACGATTTCGCGTCTATAACTCAAACCAAAATATTCTATCATGAAGAAAGCAAAATCTTCAAATAGAATGTGACTGGCTGACTTTGTATATTAGGGAGCCTAAACGAGAATGATAAGGACAACACTATTACTGTTTTCTCTACTATTACTGTTTTCATCCATGCTCTCTTCCACAATACAACACATATTAGCACAGTCCGACACGAATGACAACGATACCGGCAGGAGTCGGGAAGCAGCAGTCAAGATATATCAAAACCATGACTTTGAGATCAAGATGCAGTATCCTTCTAACTGGACAAAACAAGAAGATAACCTAATAGCAGACGTAAATATTGTGCCATATGCGAGATATATTTTGGCTTATGTGTAGAGGTGACACGATGTCCTTGCTGCAGCAATGTTCTAAGTTGTCCCTTGAAGAATAGTTAGCAGTAGATTGCAAGGATTTACTATTATATATTTTCGATATGAGTTATGGCAGACATATTGTTTATAGTATGAAAGTATAACGATGAAGTCATAACATGAACGGGGATAAAGACATCCTTACCAAAGAAATTGGATCGTGGCTGCGCTTTGGATATGCATTACGGAATGAAAACAGGATCTTGTTTGAAGATATGTTAGATAGATGCAAAGAGAAAGAATATGTAGAATGTGCAGCCGCCAAGGGTGAGAACTTTTCTGCAGAGGCTTTGTTTCTAGTTCTAATTTTTGAACAACAGAAAATAATTAATAAATTGATGCGGAAACTAGGTAAAGCAGATCGGATTTAACGTTGAGGATAAGGAATAGGTGTATATACTACTATCTACTAATAATTAATATGCAAGAGATTGAAGATACTGCAAAAGCTTGTGTATGTGGTAACCTACGGAGGGCATCTAGAGCAATAACACAATTTTATGATAAGCAGTTAGGACCTAGTGGTATAACAATTACACAATTAGCTCTGCTTCGCACAATATCCATAGGGAATTCATCTACAATCAGCAAGATATCTAAAGACATGTACATGGATCGAACTACTTTGACACGTAATCTAGACTTGCTTAAAAAGCAAGATTTGATTAAGATTGAGTCAAGTAGCGATAAACGCAAAAGAATTGTTACTATAACCAATAGAGGTAAAGCACAGATAACCAAAGCACTTCCACTATGGGAAAGAGCTCAAGGTACTATTATTGAAAAATTTGGTAAAGGAAATTGGAGGGAAATCAACACCGGACTGAACGAGATCAGCAATATAGCTAGGTTCAATTAGCTATATAATATGTGTACATACACTTGACATGTATATACAACATTCTTATGGTCACATCGTCTGTTTATACATATACTACTACGGATAGATGCGACTGTAGATCAGGATTAATAATCAAAGTGCAGCAGTTACATAATCTTCGTGTTTAGGTAACCATCGAGATTCCCTTCATTGTTTAGATCTAATCCTTCTTTTTGGATTTCAGAAGCGATAAAATCTACCAAGTCATTTTCGTTATCATGATTGAAGTGTCTAGACGAAAAATGCTAATTGTATACGCATTCTTAATGTCAATGTCAGGTGTTATATTTTTTGATAGCAATAACTATATTCTATTAATTGTGTCAGCTCTAGTGTCAACAAACTATTTCTAAAACGAGTGGCGTATCTAGCGAATTTAGACAGCTGTTTGGAGGTATCAATCATCTCATTCACATTTCTTCCTATCGGGAGAAAGTTGTAAACAAATACTATATGATCTACTCCCATATCTTTTAGTCTTTGTATATCACTTCCTATCTCATCAATACTGCCTGAAAATGGAAGCCTATTTTCATCTCTCTTAGATGATTGACCTTCTACGACATTGGGAGATGCCCACATGATGATTTGAAAATTATCGGAATTTTTATTTACTTGATTTACTTGTCCTCTTATCGACTTTGTACTATTTTCAACGTATTCCAAAGATCTTCGTCCGACTTCCCCAATCCAGCCATTGAGATCATATCTTATTATTCTTGAGAATGTATTAGGAGTGAAACCTCCAAGATATACTGGAATGGGTTTTTGGACAGGTTTAGGATTAATCTTTGAAGCTGGGGTGTTGTAATATTTTCCTTTAAATTCTACAACGTCATCGTTCCATATCTTTTTCAATACTTGCAGAAATTCATCCGCTCTTTCCCCTCTGTTAGCATATGGAATATTAGATGCTTGATATTCATCTTTGGACCACCCAAGACCCAGGCCAGCTATAACCCTACCTTGCGATAGAACATCTAATGTAGCATATCTTTTTGCGAGCATTATGGGTGTATAAAAGAACATGTCTATAACACATTGTCCTAATGAAATCTTGCTTGTATTGGCGGCTACATATGTCAAAACATCGAGTGGGTCCAATACAGTCTGATACTCAGTTGGAAGGCTTCCGTCAGGTGTTACACCGTATGGTGTTTGTGGTTTTAGCGGCCAAAGAAGTCTTGTGATTGTCCATACCGAATCAAAACCCTCTTTTTCAGCTCGAGTTGCAGTCTTGTGGCTTGCGGCCCAAGAT